>JAFSTJ010000517.1 GCA_017450525.1 Victivallales bacterium
ACGACGGGTATGGGATAGGGTGGGGAGGGGAAGGGGCCATTTGGCCCCTTCCCCTCCCCAAATTAGAAATTAAGCCCATGCTTTCTGCAGGAAGTCCAGGCTGCGTTTAGCGATGGCGCGTGGTGGGAATGAGAAGTCGAACACCTCTACTGACGCGAAGTCATCGTATCCGATTTCGCGGACTGCCTTCACTATGGGGGTGTAGTCAGTGTTTCCCCAGCCAGGACCGTTCTTGTTGGCATCGTTTACGTGGAAGTGTCCCACATATCCCTTGGCGCCTAGGATGATTTCCCCAATGGGCTTGGGTTCCGAGCACATTGCCTTGACGTCGATATGCACCTTGAAGTTGGGGTGGTTCACATCGTCGCACATGCGGCAGCCTTCCTCCACGGACATTATGAAGTCTGTCTCATTGTATGAAAGGGGTTCCACGCAGATTGTTACCCCTCGTTCCTGGCACTTGTCCATCAGAGATTTGAAAGCATCCACCGCGTAGTTCCATGCCTCCTTGTAGCGTACGCCTGGCTGCATGTTCCTGCTCTTGGGTGAGCCGAACACCATTCTGTCTCCTCCCAGGTCTGCACAGAAGTCAATCAAGGCGGCAAGGTAGTCCGTTGTCTTTTTGCGGAGGGCTGCGTCATTCGTGGTGAGGTGCAGGCCTTCTGGCTTTGTGAGCAGCCAGTGCAGGCCGATGACCTTGATGCCTTCTTTTTCCGCGCAGTTGTGGATGGCGTCGCGTTGCGTTATTGGCACGTTTCGCACATCGTCAGCAATTGTGAAAGGCGCGATTTCAATGCCCTGGTATCCAGTGTCTGCTGCCAGAAGGATTGCGTCCTGCACAGACCAGCCCTGGCAGAATTCATTGCACATTGCGAATTTCATTGGTGAGCTTCCTTTTTATCCAAGAAACACATTGTCTATCAGTCGTGTGGTGCCAAAATACACGGCGGCTGCCAGCAGGGCAGGGCGGTCGATGCTTTCCAGCGGCATGAGGGTGTCGCGTGCATTGCATACGATGTAGTCGATCTTGCCATTGGCCTGCTCTACTGACTTCTGTACCTCGGCAATCAGTACTGAAGCGGAGCGTTCGCCTTTGTTGTACAACTTTTCCGCCGCGAATATGCCACGGGACAGGCTCAAGGCACGTTCCCTTTCATCTGCGGAGAGATAGCGGTTCCTTGAACTCATGGCAAGGCCATCCGCCTCACGCACCAGCGGCGCGGTTACGATTTCAACTGGCACATTCAGGTCCCTGACCATGCGCTGTATTACCAGCGCCTGCTGTGCGTCCTTTTTGCCGAAGACTGCTGCATCGCAGCGGGTTATGTTGAACAACTTGAGCACCACGGTGCAGACGCCTCTGAAGTGGATTGGCCTGCTTACGCCGCACATTGGCAGAGAAAGCGAGGTCTCCGTCACCCATGTGGAGAAATCCTTGGCGTACATTTCGTCTGGCGTAGGCGCGAAAATGGCATCGACTCCATTCTTCTCGCAAGCATCCACATCCCTTTGGAAATCCCTGGGGTACTTGTCCAGGTCTTCTGTCGGACCGAATTGTGTTGGGTTCACAAACAGGCTAAGCACCACCTTGTCGCCCAGCGTATGTGCGATTTTCACCAGTGATATATGCCCGTCGTGCAGGTATCCCATGGTGGGTACCAGTGCTATTTTGCTGTTGTTGGCGCGCCATTCGTCAACCAGAGCGCGCATTTCCTTTACTGTCCTGCAAATCTGCATTTTTAGCCTCTTTTTTTATCCACGGATTGCCACAGATTATCGCAGATTAATCAAATATCTGTGTGAATCTGTGTGAATCTGTGGATTAGTTTTGTATTATTGTCTTTTCTCGGGGAAGCTGCCGCCTTGTACCTCTGAGGCATATTGCCTGAGTGCCTGGGAGGCTTGTTCCGCAAGTGATGTGTATCGTTTTGCATGCTTGGGCAGATATGAGCCGCCTAGTCCAAGTATGTCGGTTATCACCTGTATCTGGCCATCGCAGAAGGGGCCCGCCCCAATGCCGATGGTAGGTATTTCCAGTTCCTTGGTGATGATTGCGCTAAGTTCGTCAGGCACGCCTTCCAATACCACGCAGAATGCGCCAGCCTCCTGCACGGCTCTTGCGTCGTTCAAGAGTGCCTCCGCCTCCTTTTCGTCCTTGCCGTGGAGCCTGTAGCCTCCGTCCTTAAGCACGGATTGCGGCAACAGTCCGATATGCGCCATGACTGGTATGCCGCTGTTGACAAGGCGCCTGATAAGGTCTGCATACAGGCTGCCTCCTTCCAGTTTGACGCCATCCGCGCCACATTCCTTCAGGTAGCGTCCTGCATTGCGCACTGCCTCGTCCTGGTTGCACTGGTAGCTCATGAAGGGCATGTCACCAATGACCATGGCGTGTTTTGCGCCGCGTGCCACGGCGGCTGTGAGCATAAGCGATTCCTCCAGTGTTACAGGAATGGTGTTCTTGTAGCCAAGAACAGTGTTACCCGCTGAATCGCCTACCAACAACAGGTGGAAGCCTGCTTCGTCTGCTATTTTTGCGAAAAGTGCGTCATACGAAGTGACGGTTACTATCTTCTCGCCTTTTTGCTTCATCTTGCGGAAATCGCGTACAGTTATTTTTCTGTCTGCGTCCATTGTCTGAAAACCTCACTAAACTATTGTTTGTCAAACAGTTTATGATAACTGACCTTGGCGTCATTGTTGCCCAGGTTGATTGCCTTTTGCAGGGCTTCCTTTGCGGCCTTGGCATCCTTGTTCACGCCACGGCCCTCTGCCAGGCAAATGCCAAGTCTTTCAAGTGCGATTGGCTCGTCTCCTGCGGCGCGGTAGCAACGCACTGCCTCAACGTAGTCCTTCTGCGTGCCAATGCCTTCCTCGTGGAATATGCCCAGCTGCGTCTGTGCCTGGGGCAGGCCCTTTGAGGCAGCTTTTTTCATGAAATCGAATGCCTTTTGCACGTCCTTCTTTACGCCCTTGCCTTCCAGATACGCAAATGCCAGGCTTGCCTCGCCCAGTGAATCGCCCTGTTCGGCGGCCAGGCGATAGTATTCCGTGGCGGTTGTAACGTCGCAAGGCACACCATTGCCTTTCATGTAGCAGTCCCCGATGGCAACCTGTGCAGGCGGATATCCAGCCTTTGCTGATAGGGAGAACCAGCGTGCTGCGATGTCAGTGTTCTTTACAACACCAATACCATTAAGGTAGCAGTATCCAAGTTTGGCTTGTGCCTCTGGATCACCGTCTTGGGAGGCTATGGTGAGCCAGTTAAGCATTTCCTCATAGTTGCGGTCTGTGCCAAGTCCCCTCTGGTAGCAGTCTGCCAATCGGACCTGAGAGCGTGTATCGCCTTTTGCGGAGGCACGTTTCAGGTATTCCACAGCCAAGGCAGGCTCTTCTGGATTGCCCATTCCATTGAGTATGAACAGTGCAGTTTTCCTCATACTGTAGATGTCGCCGCTGTCCGCCCGCAAT
>JAFSTJ010000518.1 GCA_017450525.1 Victivallales bacterium
CTTCCATGATCTGCTGGATTTGGAGAACGCCCGCAAGTGCCTGAAGAGCATCAATGGTCTGTTGCTGAATGATGCGTTCATTGACGACACCACATTGATTCCTCTGCGTGAGTTGAATATTCCCGTTGTGCGCATAGGGTTGGCTTTCCCTGATGATAAGCTGGCAAGCAGTGAGGTGGTTCAATTCTTTGATTCGGCTCTTGAGGAGTTTGCTGCCTATTGTGACCTGAAAAGCTACAGTCGCATAATTGTCGCGCATTATTCTTATTATTACAACAGCGTAATGCTTACGCAGAAAATTATTGAGTTCATTCGGGCGAAATTTCCTGATGCGAATATAGAGGATGTTATTCCTTATGGAAAAGGCGATTGGTTTGATTCCGAAGTTGCGGCGTTTTGCTGTTTCCAGGCAATGGAGCCGCAGTCATGGAAAAACACGCTGCTGATATCAACCTCGGGGTACATCACCCGCGGCGTTATCCGCGCACTTCGGCAGAAGGGCGAGCAATTGCCTGATATATTGAGCGTGGACAATCTGGAGGGATACGAGAAGAATCCTCTTTTTGACGAGCCATATCTCACTGCCATTGACCGCAACATGGGGCAGATATTCTGCGATGCACTCAAGTTGCTGTGCGAACAGGTGCGCAACAGGGACGAGCGCAAGGTCGTGATCAAGGTCCCTGCAAAACTGGTGATACGCAAGAGCATTACGCACATTAATCCTGCATGGAAAGGAGGCAGGACGCAATGAAAACAAAAGGTGGAATTGACTGGCACAAGTGGACGCTGTACCAGAATGAGGCGCTTGTGGCGGAAAGTGCAACGCTTTTAACCGCAGATAATCCAGTGCCGAAAATCAGCGGCAGGAAACTCAAGGGAATGGAAGTTGTCATTCCTGAAGAAGGTATTGACTTGAACAGCATCCTGGGCGTCGAACCCCAGATAAAGAGACCTGCCTTACTGGTGAAGGTGCTGGATTGCGCCCAGGACCAAGTGGTGAAACTTGGGCTTGCTGCAGACTGGTGGTGCGAATGCCATTGTAATGGTGAACTGGTATTCAGTACCTTGCGTGGCGGCGGCAACATAGCACCGACCTTCAAATACACCGATCATTGTACAACGCTCAAGTTGAAGCATGGGAAAAACATCATTGTGGTCTTTGCCTTGAGTGGCAATCATTTCACCATTGCGGCAGGGGAATTGCCAGCGTCCCATCCAGAAGATTGCATTTCACGGCATAATCTGCTGGAGGAGAAACTGCCCTCACGTGCGGCATTGCGGCAGGGACCCTACATAATCCCCGCGCAGCATTCAGGGCATTTCACGTTTGTCTTTCTTACAGACGGCGCGGCAGGAGGTGGTATTGAATACCGCCTGGCAGGCTGTGATACCTGGCAGCGGAAATGGGACACGGTGGGCGGCATATTGCGGGACAACGCTGAAACACACCGCATTGTGCTTGATGATCTCAAACCAGGAGCAAAGTATGAATATCGTGTGCTGATTGCCACTGGCAACGAGCAGTGGCAGGCATTGGATACGCACACATTCAAGGCACCGCCTTGCAATGACAGGACTTTCTCCTTCTTCATCACGGGTGATACCCAGTTCGGCACCTGCACAAAGGGATGCCTATTTGAAACATGGCGTCCCCTTCTGGAAAAGGCGGCATTCCATGGGACGCTGGGCGATTTGTCCAGCATACATGATGATTATGACATGATGCTTTTCAGCGGCTATTTGAACTGGCTTTTGCCTGAAGACTATCATGGCAAGCCATTTGTCGCTGTACGCGGAAATCATGAACTGCGTGGCAAGGAACGCTGCCGCTGGTTTGACTTGCTGTCCCCAAGCACGGAAAGAGGCTATTATGCCTTTACATACGGGAAGACGCTTTTCATCGTGCTGGATACTGGCGGGGACCCCACCGATATGCGCAATAATTCAATGACTGCCGATAGCATGAGGCAGTACATGGAACAGCAGCGCCAGTGGCTTGAAAATCTGGTGGCGTCTCCAAAATACGCTGCTGCGCAGTACCGCATTTTGATGATGCATGAGGCACCCCATTCACATCGCCTGACCAGAATGCGTGAGACGGTGATTTTCATCATGGAACCGATAATGAAAGTGGTCTCAAATCCTAAATTGCGCCTGCACCTGTGCATGACGGGTCATATCCACCGCTATCGCCGCAGTGTGCCCAATTCCACGGCAGTGTATGCCAATGCGCCTGTGCATGCCAATGAGGTGAGCAATGAGAAGGATGTGGCAGATTTGGAACATGGCCGTGACTATCCATTTCCAATACTCACCATAGAGGGGCCAGGCGAAAGAAGCCCTCTGGATGTCTCGGGGACGCTGGTGAACGTGTCCCCGAAGCATATCGAGGTTAAGTCCTACGATGATAAATGCCATTGCTTTGACCACTTCCTCATTGCACCAGACGGGCAGGTCACCGAAAAGGACAACCCATACAAACGCAAAATGCTCCACTTGTATTCATAAACACCACAACTTCAATTCATAGTTGTTGTTTATCCACAGATTAAAAAGAGAAAATATGTTACTCAATAGTTTGATATGGCAGGCACCAGCGGCGCTTTGCGCTGGGACATTGCCTGTGCACGCCACGTTTCAGCACTTTGACAGCGAGGGCGAGGCACTTGATTGTGCTGGCACCGCTTGCCGTGGACCCTATTGTGTCTCGCTAAATGGCACTTGGAAGTTCCACTACTATGAAACACCAGAGGCGGTTGCAGAAAGTGATTTGGACTGTGACTGCGTGACTTGGGACGAGATAAAGGTGCCTGGCGCCTGGACTATGCAGGGCTATGACAGACCCCACTACACCAATATCAAGATGCCGTACAAGGAACTGCCGCCCAATGTGCCTGAACAGAATCCAACTGGGCTTTACCGCAGGGAATTCACCGTGCCGTCAACCTGGAAAGACCGTCGCATCATACTGCGCTTCGATGGCGTGGAAAGTTGCTTTGCCGTTCGTGTGAACGGGCATGACATTGGTTATGCCAAGAATTCCAGGGGAACGCATGAATTCGACATCACGCAGCATTGCAAGACAGGTGTGAACAGCCTGGCCGTGTTGGTGCTGAAGTGGTCCGACGCCAATTTCATTGAGGACCAGGACATGTGGTGGCATGGCGGTATTGTCAGGGATGTGTTGCTGTTGAGCCGTCCCATAAGCCACATTGCGGACATTTTCGCCAAGGCCACTTTGAATGATGATTGCAGGACTGGGCATTTGGATTTTTCATTTGCAGTTGATTATGCTCCACTTGGGAAGATTGATGCAGACTGGCGTATGCGGCTGAACCTGTTTGCGCCTAATGGCGCGCTTGTGCCAGGTTTTCCAATGGAATGCGCCACAGGCTGCATTTCATCCAAGGGTGGATACATTCCCTCATACGATGACATAAGGCGCATCCAATGTGATCTGCCCGATGTGCTTGCCTGGAGCGCAGAATATCCAAATCTGTACAAATTGAGTGCCGCATTGCTTGATGGCGAAGGGCGACTCGTGGATGCCACCGCAATTCGCATTGGTTTTCGCAGGATGGAAATAAAGGAACGCAAGTTGTTGATAAATGGCGAGCCTGTGCAAATCCACGGCGTGAATAGGCATGAGGCAAATCCACGCACTGGGCGGACTATTTCACGGGCGGACATGGAGCAGGACCTTAAGATGATGAAGCGTTTCAACATAAACGCAATCCGCACCTCCCACTATCCCGATGCGCCAGATTTCTACGATCTCTGCGATGAATACGGCTTCTATGTTTGGGATGAAGCGAATCTGGAGCATCATGCCTTCTACAGTTCCATTTGCCGAAATCCCGCATGGACACCAGCATACGCCGAAAGGGTGACCTATTTGCTGGAACGGGATAAAAACCACCCGTCTGTGATTGTGTGGAGCCTGGGCAACGAGGCGGGGCAGGGCGAAAACCATGCTGCAATGGCTGGATATATACGCTTTAGGGACGGAACGCGCCCAATCAATTACGAAGGCGCCATTCATGCCAACGGATACAATACCGTGCCCAACAGAAACCTTTGCCTTACAGACATTGTCGGTCCCATGTACCCACCCGTTGCCAAGATACGCGAATGGAGTCGCATTGCCATGGATGACCCTCGCCCGTACATCATGTGCGAATATTCCCATGCAATGGGCAACAGCAACGGCGAACTCAAGGACTATTTCAAGGCATTTGATGAGTGTGAGGGGCTTCAGGGCGGTTTTATCTGGGAGTGGTGCGATCATTCACTGTACAAGAAGGACAAAGACGGCAGGGAATACCTGGCATACGGAGGAGACTTTGGCGACGAGCCCAACGATGGCAACTTCGTCTGCGATGGTCTAGTGGGCGCCGAGCGTGATGTCCATCCTGGCTTGTATGAATACAAGTATCTGTCGCAGCCTGTGCGCTTTCATGCAGTGGACTTGAGCAAACTGGAGTTTGAATTGGAGAACCGCCAGTATTTCAGTGACTGGAGCGCATTTGCGCTAAAATGCACATTCCTGGTGGATGGAGTGCTAGTCGCAAAGGAGGATATGCAAATGCCAGAGATTGCTCCACGCTTCGGTGCAAGGGCCTCTATTGCGCCTAAATGCCCAGACTGGAGCAGGTTTCAAGGCAAGTGGGCCCACATCAATTTCCAGGTGCTGCTTAAGAATGACAGTTTCTATGCGGAGGCTGGCTTTGAGGTGGCGCATTGCCAGTTTGAATTGCCAGTGCATCTGCCAAAAGCGGTATGTGCGGTGAAGAAAAAGGACGGCATTTCCTTTGTGCCAGGCACAAAGGGCAATGGAATGCAGTTGCTATTGCCAGGAGGCATTGCCATTGAAGGACCAGAACCATGCTTCTGGCGGGCGCCTATAGACAATGATGGCTTCAAACTGCCCCAATTGAACAACGATTGCCGCCCAATCCAGGCATGGCTTGAAAAAGGTTATGACCGTTTTTCTTGTACGAACATTGACATAAAGTGCAAGGATGGAAACATTGAAGTGATGCGGACCATTGCAGCGCCTGGCATACAAGATGCAGTGATTTTGCATAGAATGAAGGTGCTTGCTTTGGATGGTGGGGCTGTTTGTTTTGAGAACACCTTCACTGTGCCAGAAGAATATCAGGATTTGCCTCGCGTGGGGCTTTTATGGAAGGTGCCTTTGTCATTTGACAGTCTGGAATATCTTGGGCTTGGGCCATACGAGAACTACCGCGACCGAGATGCCGCCGCCACGTTCGGGCGTTTTGCAATGCCAATCAAGAACTTGCCAGGTTCATACCTGATGCCACAAAGCGCAGGCAACCGCACGCAGGTGCAGGAACTGGTTCTGCAAGGCGCGGGAAATGCCCTGCATGTCATCGCCAAGGATGCACCATTTGAATTCTCGCTGCTGCCATATAGCGATGCTGAACTTTTCGCGGCACGGCATTGGCATGAATTGGGACCACAACGCTGTTGGTACTGGCATCTTGACGCCATACAGCGTGGCGTAGGTACACGCAGTTGCGGTCCTGTTTTGCAGGAATGTTACCAGATTGCACCGGGAGAATACAAATTGAATATCATGATTTCATTATAACCTTGAACGAAGAGAGGAGAAGCAAAAATGAGACGAAGACTTTTCACTTTAATTGAACTGCTGGTTGTAATCGCCATAATTGCAATTTTGGCTGCCATGCTGTTGCCTGCATTGAGCAAGGCCAGGGAGAAGGCCCGCATGACAACATGCCTTAGCAATCTGAAGCAAATCGGCCTGGCGCATTGCATGTACACTGATGAAAATGAGGACTGGATACTGCCAGTCAGCATATATGTGCCAGAGGGTACCACAAACGCGGTCTATTGGGTTAGTGTTCTGGGTAACGGCAATTATGGCGTGACCTGGATAAGCCGCAAGGAACCCAGCACTCAAGGCAGTCATTTCCGTTGCCCGTCGGAGCCTGCGCCTTTTGATGATAACACAAAAGGCGGCTACAAGTTCGCCACACACTATGGAGCCAATGCCATGCTTTGCGGAACAACAGCGGATAGGACAAAGAAGAGATACAATAAATACAGGACTTTGGCAACGATGATCACGCCAAGCACCGTGATGTATGCGTCTGATTTCTATAGGCTGGACAACCTTGCAAGCGACTACATTGCAGAAACACGCTTCCCAAACCGCCATTCGGGGGACTACAAGCAGAACATGGTGATGCTAGACGGCCATGCAGAAACATATACCCTGAATCAAATGCGCTCATGGCCAAAGGAAAGCTACAATGTGGGCTGCCCTGACGTTAATGACTTTGACCATTTCCTGCTGCGTGGCTTCTGCTGGAAGGATGGAAAATAATAGTTTTCTAGGCTTCCAGGATTCTAAACATAAGAGGTGTTATGAGATGAAAAACATTATAGTTATTACGATAGGTCTTGTGCTTGCGGTTTCGGCGATAGACTTTGACTTTACTGTGGATCCTCCAGTGGCGAATGGCAAAGTGCCCATGATCAAACTGGATGACACCATGAAAATCGGCGGTACCAGGGAGAGGACTGCATTGCATTTCGATGCGGCCGCCAAGCCCGTCATTATTCCAGACTCCGGAAATCTTACCATGGACAATGGCCTCACAATCGCGCTGGAATTTTTCCCTGAAGATAAAAAGGACGGCAAGAACTGGCATTCGCTGGTTTTCAAGAAAAACGAATACCTGCTGGACCGTTCGGGGGACACGATTTACTTCAAGTGGAAAGCGGGCAAGAAATGGCTGACGGTCTTCCAGCATAGAGTCGCAATGGACAAGCCAAGGAGGCTTGTGGTGGTAATAAACAAGGAGCGCAAGCTGTCATTGTGGTGTGATGGCAAGCATTACACCAGCGCCCAACTACTCAAAGAAGGTGCCGAGCAGCCTAACAGCGGCAAAGAGAATATAATCATTGGCAGTTCCTGGAGTGGCGGAAACTTTGTGGGTGACCTCTATCGGATTAAGGTGATTGGGGAGGCAGTGCCTTGGGCAAAGGTAGCGGAGGTACTGAAATGAGGACACTACGCATAATTTGCGTTTCATTGGCATTTGCCCTGGCGCTTTTCGCCAAGGATGTACTTCAGGCAGATTTCAGCAAGGAGAGTTCATTCCGCCTGTTTGACGGGGCCCAGCTCAAGGAAGGGTGTCTTGTCTTTCAGGGCAGCAAAAGCTATGCCGAGGTGGTGGGCAGCGAGCGTTTCAAGGTAGGCCAGAATGGCCTGACCATAAGCTGCATTGCCGCATTCGACAAGCTGCCCAAGTTGGGGCAGGACCTTTTCTGGAAGGAGGACAGCTGGATGCTGTCCCGCTTCAATGGTGGCGCAATGACCGCTTATCTACACGATGGTGAAAAATACACGGCGCGCACTGACGGCGGTTTCGCTGCGGAGCCTGGCGTGTTCAATCACTATGCCTTGTCAATCAGGCGTTTTGTCCAGACCGAGGAAGGCAAATATGGCTATATCATCGAGATTTACATAAATGGCGAGCTTGAGGCGCGCACGGAATACTTCGGTTTTACTCTTAACGAACCAGCCAATCCTGTCAAACTGGGACGTGGCAATGCTGGCGATGTCTGGGCCATGAATGGCAAAATCGCCTTCTTCCGCATGGAGGACAGAGCGCGTTCCCAGGAGGAACTCTATGACGAGGCCAAGAAAAGCGGTCTGGTCAAAGTGAAGCAGAGTCACTTCAAGGCGATTGGCGGCAAGTTGAAGGCTGCCCTTGATGGTTTGCAGAAGGATTTACCTGAGCGGGAGTGGTTTGTGGGGGCAATCAGTCGCGCGGCCTCCAATGGAGCTGAACAGGATAAGCTGGCACTCGCGATTGGCAAGTTGCAGGGCATTTCTGCCAAGACACTGGAAGATGCCGCCGTTAAGGTCAATTCAGCGCAGGATAGGTTAAAGTTGCTTGTGGGCAGCCGTATGGCATTGTGCTATGTGGTTAAGGACAGCAACACGGCCTTCCCGCTTTGTGGCATGTATGACCGCAAGAGCAGGCGTGAAATCTTCGGAAAACAGACTATGGATTTCCGTCTTAAGACCACCATCGGCAAGAAGAAAAACGGATACACTGCAACGGCTCCTGAATCAAAGTTGCAGAGGCAGGTGGAAATATCTGGCAACAACGTGACTATGACATTCCGCAATAAGGCCGTCTTGGTGACATTGACGCAGGTCTTTGACGGCAATGCGAGGCTGGAAAGCCATATTGACGTGAAGATGCTGGACCAGAAGCAGTTGCTGCGGGAAGTCGTCTTCCCGCATACCGTGTTTGCAAAACTGGACAGAGGCAAGGATAAGATGGTTTATCCATGGCAGGAGGGTGTCATTGTTGAGGACCCCACTGTCAAGAATCATCCTCGTGTACGCCAGAACATGTATTATCCACGCTCATATCTTTCGATGCAGTTTGGTGCCTACTATGACAATGACAGTGGCATTTACTTTGCGTTTGAGGACCCTGATGCAGAGATAAAGCAGTACTATGCCCAGGGGCAGAAAGGCGAGCTGGTGGCGATGTGGAATGGCTTTGCGGCCTGGAAGCCTGGTGCGGAAGGCGGCAATGCCTACAATATGAGCGGAGTCTCCGCCATTGAACTTTATGATGGCGAATGGTTTGAGGCCACAAAGGTTTACCGCAAATTCCTGGAAAGCAAGGCGAAATGGTGGGTGAAGGACATTCCCCGCAAGGACACGCAGAAGCGCTTCCGCGACTTGCCGATGTGGATTCAGGTGCACAGTTCGCATCAAGTGTATAAGAAGCCATTCGACATATTGGCTGCTGAACTGAAATATTTCAGAGACTATCTGGAGTTGCCCTTTGGCGTTCACCATTATGGATGGGATGACAACACCAAGCACGACTGGCCGCATTTTCTGCCAAAGCCTGGTTTTGGTGAGTATATCAAGGACATGTCTGAAAAGCCTGACATTTATGACAAGCCATACGTGGATGCCAGGCTTTGGGCCGTCAAGGATGGACGTCCTGGGAACTTTGACTA
>JAFSTJ010000519.1 GCA_017450525.1 Victivallales bacterium
GAGTGATATAAATTGCTTGACACGCCGTTTATCTATCTTGCAAAATACCTCCCTTCGCATAACTTGGTAACCGAACACTAATAGCGATAGTACCCAGGTATATTTGGGGGGAGAAAGCACGGTCAACCATTGACCTTGCAAGAGATTTTGAGTTTCTTGTCGCCGACAAGAAGCTCCCATGAGCCGTTCTCATAGAACTGTTTGCCGTTTGCGTCGTAAAGGGCAAAGGTTTCGTTGGAAAGCACGATGGCAAACTCCTTCTCCTCGCCAGCCTTGAGCGAGACGCGCTTTACCGCAACAAGCTGGCGCAATGGAGTGCCGACAGAGGCGTCAAGAGCCCGCACATAGACCTGGATGACGTCTTCCCCAGCGCGTTTGCCGTAGTTTTTCCACGTTACCTTGAGGGTGTTTCGGCGGTTTGCCTTCCAGGCGGCTGGCCCGCACAGCTTGGTGCATTTGAACTCCGTATAGCTCAGGCCGTATCCAAATGGGTACTGTACCTTGCCTGAAAAATAGCGGTAGGTCCGTCCCGCCATGTCGTAGTTGCTGAAATCAGGCAGGTCCTTGATGTCCTTGTAGAAGGTCACAGGCAGATGTCCAGATGGGTTCACTTTGCCAAACAGCACGTCTGCGACCGCCGTGCCACCCTCCGCGCCTGGATAAAACACTTGGAGGACTGCGCCAGCTTTCTCGTCAGGAATCCGCACGGCGCTGCCTGACATGTTGATGATGACCAGTTTTTTGGCGACAGCGCCAACCGCCTTCACCAGCTCCTGCTGGTTTTCGGGCAATTCCAGGTCAATCTTGTCTGCGCCATTCTTGGAGTAGCAGCCCGTTGTCTCCTCATCCTCCAATTCAGGCGAAAGCCCCACGAACAACAGCGTCACATCCGCTCGTTCAGCCGCGCTGACGGCCTCCGCAATGGTCGGGACGTTTTCCGTCCTCATCGGCACCAGGTCGCTGCCACGCGCATAAATCACGTGGACATCGCCATCTGCCTCGTTCAAGACCCCTTGCAGCAGGGTGACCACGCGGGTTGCGCGGCCATAGTAGTTGCCCATCAAGGCGTGGACGTTATCCGCGTTGGGGCCAATCACGGCAATTGAGTTGAGCTTCTTCTTGTCGAGCGGCAGAAGCCCGTTCTGGTTCTTCAGCAGGACGATACTTCGACGCGACGCATTCAGCGCCTCGCGGCGGAACTGTGGCGATTCGATGACATCGGGCGAAGGCACGTCGTCTGGCTCGTCGTCCATTAGCCCCAGGCGGAATAGTATTCTGAACTGGAGGCGCAGCTTGTCGTCAAGGAAGCGAGGGTCTAGCTTCAACGCGTGCAACTGCTTGTAGTACTCTTCGTTAAGATTGTCCATGGCTATGTCGAGGCCGTTCTCAAAGGCGCACTTCAGGGCGTCCGTGTAGTTGTCGAAGGCCTTGTGGCCTGTGACCAGTCTCACGCCAGCGCCGCAGTCTGACATGGCGACGCCCTGGAAGCCCCATTGTTTCCGCAGGATATCGACGAGCAGATGGCTGTTTATGGTGCAGGGGGTGCCGTTGCATGCCGTGTATGCGGGCATGATGGACATTGCACCTGCCTTTACACATGCCTTGAAGGCAGGCAGATAGGTCTCATGCAAGTCCTTTTCTGATACGACGCAGTTGAAGGAGGTGCGCCCTGCCTCGGGCCCCGAATGGGCTGCGTAGTGCTTGGGTACGGCGACTGCCCGCAAATGACCGTTTTTGCTTCCCTGTATTCCACGGACGTATGCGGCCCCCAGCTGCCCAGTCAGGAAGGGGCATTCCCCGTATGTCTCGTGTCCGCGTCCCCAGCGGGGGTCGCGGAAGATGTTGACGTTCGGGGCGCAATAGCAAAGGCCGTAATAGATGCCAGTCTGCCCGTGTTTCAAGGCGTCGAAGTGGCGGGCGCGTCCCTCTTCGGCGATGATTTTACCCATCCTCTCGACGATTTGGGGCGTGAAGGTGGCAGCCAGGGCAATTGCCTGCGGAAACACAGTGGCGGCCCCGCTTCTGGCCAGGCCGTGAAGCGCCTCGCTCCACCAGGAGTAGGCTGGAATCCCCAATCTGGCTATCCCCTGCGTCTTGAAGTTCAGGAAATCCAGTTTTTCATCATACGTCAGCCTTGAAAGCAGGTCGTCAATGCGCTGCTCAATCGGTAGCTTTTTGTCGCGAAATGGGAGTTTCATGGTTTGTGTCTCCGCTGAAGATAGTATCTCCACAGGATAATCGGTTCTAATACATTTGGGTGAAAAAACGGTTATTTCATGTTAGTAAGTAATGGGAAATGGAAACGCACCCAGTAGTTTTTCCAAATCGCCCATGAAAAAAGGTTGATAGCCTGACAGAATCAGTTTCCCTTGTAGTTTATTCTGATAAAGCATTCTAATTTCATTAGAGATTGTCTCATCGGAAACAAGCGCTAAACGGGGATTGGAAATCAATTGCCATAATTCTCCCAAAACATCGTAGAAAGTCGTCCAATTGGGAAATACGCAAGTGTGAATATCAAACAAATGTCGAATCTTATCAGGGGTGGTTAGATAATACTGTTTCCCGCGTTTTGTTTCAGAGGCCGATGCGACAAAGCCTGATGCTTTTAGTTCCTCAAGGACATCTTGAATGGACTTCCAGGCAAAGCCGCTGCGCTCCACAATGTCCTGTACTTTGCATGGCATTGAGTTCAGCAGAACAAGTATGGTTTCTGCGCGGGCGGATATCCCGAATAAACCTCGCATTCGTAAAAGCAGGGATGCAGTGCCATTGGGCAGGTTTTGTGGAGTTTTGCCCGTATTGATTCGTGTATTACGCAAAAAACTATATGATTTTGCCAAAGCATCAACCTTTGGAATAAAACTCTCCATTTTGTCGTTTTGGTCTTTGAACAAGGGAATGGTAGGCTGTTCTACGGCATAGTCCTTGGCTGGCTTTGCCCAGCGTGTTGGCTCTGTTTCAGCCACAACCGCTGCCATATAGCCAAGTGAGGCGGTGTTTTTGAACTTGCATTTGGTGTTTAGGGCTTTTAGACGCTGAATGTTGATTAAGGAGGAGTGCATTTGAAGCCAGTCCAGAATCTGGTCGTAAAGCCGCTGGTCGTATCGGGCATATTCTGTGGAAAAAAGCAACAAAGCCTCGGGGTCAAGAACAAACTCATTCTCTTTTGCTGAAATCTGTCCTGGTACTCCCAATAAAGACCAATGCTGCCACAATAAGCTCAAAACAGCATCAAAAAAACTGTTTTTATATTCTTTTGCTGACATTTGGCCACCCCAATTGAATGAACATGCTCTTCAGAAGCTCTCTAAACTCTGGTGAAACATCCTGTGTCATGCACCATTGCGCTGCTTTAATTCCCCTATCCAATTATTAACATTTTATACTTTAATGTGGGTTTTAGTAAAATCAAATGCACAGTCACCACTTTTTTATTTTCGTTTATGTGAAATTGGAAAGCGTATGCTCCACAGCGGGTGGCAGTTCATGATTCAGCGAATGAGACTGCCCTTGCAACTGCAAAAATATCAACTTTTTATAACTACTTTCTTCAAGTGCCTATAAAAAAATAAAGTAAGCCTTTGAATATCAAAAATCCGACTTGACAAGCCCTCAAAAACAGGCTAAATTTGACCCCAACCCTAAGGGCGGGGCCCCGATTTTTACCCGAACAGGGGTGTTTTGGGGGCATTGGTTTGATTTTATACCCGATAAGGTGTAAATTATAAGGAACAAAGGAAAAACATCACCGAACGGGTATAACAATGAAAATACCAGATTTTGTGCGCGAGAAGCGGAAGCAGTACAGGATGACGCAGCGTGATTTGGCGGAGCGTGCGGGGGTCGGGCTGCGTTTCATCCGCGAATTGGAAGGGGGGAAGCGGACGCTTCGCATGGACAAGGTGAACGTGGTGCTGGATTTGTTTGGCTGCGAATTGGGGGCGGTTCCCGCAGAACGGGAGGAATAATTCATGCGCAAGGCACAGATATACTTTTATGAACGGCTCGCTGGATGTTTGATTGAAGATGTGGATGGTTATACTTTCCAGTATGACGATGGGTATTTGTCCGACAATCCCGTGCGTTTGTCCGTGAATTTCCCTTTGCGACGGGAGGCTTTTCATGACAAAGTGCTGTTTCCGTTTTTTGATGGCTTGATTCCAGAGGGCTGGCTGTTGGAGATTGCCGTTGACAGTTGGAAGCTGGACCAGAATGATCGCATGGGATTGCTGTTGGCCTGTTGCCGCGACTGCATTGGCGCGGCCAGCGTGCGGGAGGTGACGGAATGAACACAACACGTTGCTTGTGCTGCGGTGAACTCCTGGCTGAATCGGATGGAAGCTATCACGCAAAATGCGCTCGTAAGCTGTTTGGGTCTTCGCGGATTCCTGTATTCAACTATACGCAGGAGGAGCTGAATCTCCTGGCAAAGCGCATTGTGATGGAACACGTTTCCGTGCCAGGCGTTCAACCAAAGCTATCTCTTCATCTGGAACGTGGAAATGCGGCGTCACGTAGTCGTCTGACGTTGGTTGGGCTGGAAGGAGACTACATCTTAAAGCCACAGTCTCCTCATTGGAGCCATTTGCCTGAAGCAGAGTTTTTCTGTATGCTTTTGGCAAAAAAGTGCAGGATATGCACCGTTGATTTTGGCTTGATTCCGCTGAACTCTGGAGAACTGGCCTATATTACAAAACGTATGGACCGCCACAATGGAGCCTTGCTTCATTTGGAGGACTTCTGCCAGATTCTCAACAAGATGACCAGTCAGAAATACAATGGCTCAATGGAGCAGATTGGAAAAGCCCTTCGCGCATATTCGGATGTCCCTGGTTTGGATTGCATACGCTTTTTTGAGCTGGCTGTGTTTTCCTTCCTCACGGGCAATTCGGATATGCACTTGAAGAACTTTTCCTTGTTGCGCCACGAAAACGGCAACTATGAGCTAAGTCCAGCGTATGATCTTGTTCCTGTGAAGGTTGTTCTGCCGCAGGACAACGAGGAACTTGCGCTGACGCTGAACGGCAAGAAGAACCGCTTGAAACGCAGTGACTTCAATGCGTTTGCAACGTCGCTGAAACTGACCTCTGTTCAGGCAAACAAGGCACTTGAGCGAATGATGGCCGCTGTTTCAAGCAATTTGTCTTTTGCATTGGAAGCATCCCTCCTGCCAGAGGATATGAAACAGGCTATTGCTGAATTGGTGAACGAGCGCATGACCCGCCTTAGAGGATAAGAACATTCAGAACGCAACCACAAAAAAGCGAGTTTTGAAAAATGTCACATTTATATGCAATAATCACATTTCAGGCAAGGTTGATTGTCTGCTTGTTGCTTCTTTTAGGCTTGTGCATTTCCTGCCGAAGCACTGGCAGTTCTGATGGCTTGCAGGAGGGGGCAGTGTGCCGCGGTGACACTAAATCCATACCGTCGCAAGTTGTTGAAGATGATGACGATGAGAACGATGAGGACGATGAGGACGATGAGGACGATGAGGACGATGAGGACAATGAGGAGGACAAGCCAAAGCAGGTTCAGGAACCCTTTGTAGATGAAACACGGCCCTTTTTCACGGCAGCGGTAAACCACGACTTGGCGAAGGTCAAGGAGTTGTATAGGAATGACCACAATGTTCTGAATGAGGTCTATAGACGTGAAGAAGATTTCAGTTACTCAGAATGGATGTCGGGCTCTATAATTCACGATGCAGACTTGAACGAGCCTGATTCAGAGGGTGTCTTGCCGTTATGCCATGC
>JAFSTJ010000520.1 GCA_017450525.1 Victivallales bacterium
GTCCGCGGCAAAGCCGCGGATAGGGCAGGGCTTACTAAATGTGGGCGAGAACGCCCGCGCACAGAACAGACCACAGTCCACAGTCCACAGTGCACAGTCCACAGACTACAGTCCACAGTCCACAGTCCACTGTACACAGTCCACAGACCACAGTCCACAGACCACAGTCCACAGACCACAGACCACAGTCCACAGTCCACAGACCACAGACCACAGTCCACAGTACACAGTCCACAGACCACAGTCCACAGTCTTTTCTGTTTCATGGTGAAATGACATCAAAGATATACAACTTTTCATCAATCCTGACGGCGATAATCCTGTAGGCGGATGCGATATCGTCATTTATTACCATGCAAGGCACGACGTAAACGTTGTACATTAGATTTGCGGCACGTCCCAATTTACACTTGGAAGGAAGGATGTTGCGCAATTCCTTGGCGCTTTGTCCTGCTAAAGGCGAATTCTTCACGAATGCGGTCTTCAATGAATCATCGTCTCCGTTATATACGCTTTTGAGAAAATCACGGACAAAGTCCTCCGCGTTTTGTGCATTGGTATCATGACGCTCTGGGAAATACGTCAAATCTCCAATCCATTGTATTGATCTATTTTCAAACTCTGACTTACCTGCCAAGGAACGCCTGAATTCTCTTTCCCAGCTTGCAGTGTTGCTTGGAACAGGCATCACTCTAGTTTTTCCAATGAATGGAAAATGGAAGGCTATGGGGAGGTATTCGGTATTGGCATCCACCGCCATGGTGTTGCCGCAATAAAAAATAAACCTTACACCAAAGAAGGACCAAATGCGCAATGACAGAGCCCCCTCCTTTTCTTCTTTGTTATTCGTCTTGTATGTGCCATTGAATACGGCTTTCATCCAAACATGGAACAATTCCCTTGAAGTGCTGGGACTTTGGCCGTAATATCTAGTTCTGTAGCTAGAAACAAGATATTCGAAATAGTATATCCAATCCTTTAAGAAATATATTACGTCAAAAAAGTATCCAGTGAACCACCTTGGAACATCTGGTTCAATCTTCTTTTTCCACAACGAACATTTGTCGCACTTTTCTATCGGTTTCTTATCGGGCAGCTGCGAATCTGGACACACGCAGACTTGCAAGACACCTTTGCATTTTTTACACATTATCTTGCCATTGCTTGAATAGGGCGATGGGTCTTTGCATTCGCACTGCTTCTCGTCCTTGCGCCATTTTCCGCATTTATTGCATTTCTTGATAGGCTTCTCCGTGGGCACCTGTGACCCCGAACACACGCAGACTTGCAAGACACCTTTGCATTGTTTGCACATTATCTTGCCCTTGCTTGAAAATGGGGAAGGGGAACTGCATTCGCACTGCTTCTCGTCCTTGCGCCACTTCCCGCAATTATCGCATTTCTTGATAGGCTTCTCCGTGGGCACCTGCGATCCCGAACACACGCAGACGCGCAAGACACCTTTGCATTGTTTGCACATTATCTTGCCTTTGCTTGAAAATGGGGAGGGGGCACTGCATTCGCAAAAATGCTCCTCGTCCTTCTTCACGTCCTTGCGCCATTTTCCGCAATTATCGCATTTCTTGATAGGCTTCTCAATGGGCGGCAAAGAATCAGAACATTCACAAACATACAAACGTCTTTTGCAAGAAAGGCATATTATTTGCCCGTCCTTCAGAGATGGCGAGGGTTTTGCACACATGCAGTGAGATTGGATAGGCCTGCCTATGGTTTTGCTCCACCCCTTGCACTGTTTGCATTTATGTATGGGAAGTGATGACGGCACGACTGCACCTTCGCAAGTACATATTTTGAGGGCTTTTTCGCATTCTTCGCAGTGTATAATTCCGTCTTTTGGCGTTGGTTTTGGATGCTTGCATTCGCAGAAATCATTTTCGTTGTCCTGAGAAAACATACAGGATAGCATCATAAACAAGAATAGAATGGAAAAATGCAATACACGATGCATGGGCCTAGTCTCCAATTTTGGTGGAACAACACTTTTGGAAAATCATTACTTCACAGCGGTTCCCAAACTAAAAATGCAAGGGATATATTTCAAAAACAGTACCATTACTATGATTGTCCTTGCACATATTACAAGTCAGATAAGGGATTGTTGTAAATGTGGATTAATGATTTGCAATGAGCTGGCGTTTCTTATTATGTGAAATGGCAGAAAAAGGCCTTTTGCATGAGAGAGCACTTGCGAAAAAAAATTGCGCCATTATCTTGTCTTTGGTTTTGTGGGGTGGAGGTTATCTTTAACAGGATATTTATGTTCAATATCAGGCAATGAGGGCAGGAATTATGAAGACTGATTTACCAATCACCTATGGCTTGAGGTGGAATGTTGTTTCAAAGGAGTTGCTTCCTGTGGTTATGGAGCTGGTGGCGTCGTACGGCATACGCAATATTGTGTTGACGGATGCGACGGTGTACCGTCTAAGCGACCTGGATATGCATGAGTTGTTCCTCAATTCAGCGAAGGCGGCTGGCTTGAAATATGTGGACGCCCATGCCCCCCTGGCAGAAACAGAACTGCTGGGACTTCCACCAGAGAAGAATCGCAACGCCATGCTGCGCAGTGCAGAGAACACACTGCATCTTGCGGCGGAGTTCGGATGCAAAACCTGCACATTCCATTGTTGGAACTGGCGTCCAGATACCCATGATGCGGAAGAGCGCTTCCGCTTTGTGTGCGACAGCCTAGAGCGGCTTCTGCCCGTCGCGGAGAAGACGGGCGTGATCATCGCGCTGGAGAATGTATGGTCGCCACCATGCACGGCAGATATGCTGGTGCGCGTCATGAAGCACTTTGATTCGCCATGGCTGGGGCTGTGCTATGATTCCGGACACGCATTTATCTTCGACTATGGCAGAAACAATCCCGCCAGGTCCTGCGTTCTGAAAAGCTGGAAATGTCCTGTAGAGGAAATCCCTTGGGACGGCATGATGCTGGAGAAGATGCAGCCCTGGATTGTGAACTGCCATCTCCATGACAACAATGGCTACGATGACGAGCATCTGCTGCCAGGGCAGGGCTTGATTGACTGGAAGAAGGTCACAAGCCTTCTGCTCGCGGCCCCAAGGCTCCAGTGCATACAGAGCGAGGTGATTGTCAAGTGGGAGGAAGGCCAGGTCAAGAATCTCAAGAGCAACTTTGAGAAGATCTTCAACTAATGGCATGGATATACCATTATGCCTCGCCTCTGGGCGATATGACCATGGCGTCCGACGGCGAGGCACTTGTGTCCCTGTGCTTTGACGGGCAGAAGCATTTCTCCACCGCGCTTCCATCTGGCGCCGTGGAGGGCAGGCTGCCCGTATTCAATATGACAAGCAGGTGGCTGGACATATATTTCAGCGGGAATGAACCCGATTTCATGCCGCCGCTGAAAATGCAGGGCACTGATTTTCGGCAGGCAGTCTGGAAAATACTGCTGGACATACCCTACGGCAAGACAATAACATACGGTGAAATCGCGGCTAGGCTTGTCAGAGAGCGGGGCTTGAAGGCAATGTCCGCGCAGGCAGTAGGCGGCGCGGTCGGCCACAACCCGATTTCGATTATCGTGCCATGCCACCGTGTGATTGGCGCCGCTGGAAAAATGGTGGGTTACGGCGGCGGCCTTGACAGAAAAATCGCCCTGCTTGAAATGGAGGAAATCAAGGAGAGATGACAATGGATTTGAATATAGCGAAAATACACTCCTTTGCGCAGTTTTGGCTGCGTGAATACCAGGAACTGCCGCCTTTGAAACAATGCTTGTTTGGTCGTTTTCAGCACATCTGCCAGGCATTGGATTTTAAGATGGACAGCGGGGAAAGCCTCAGCAAGGCATTCCCTGAGATGAAGTCTCTGGGGGACCTTGAGGTATTTGAGCGTATTGTGGGGAAGATTGACGATGTTCAGATACTGGGCAATGCAATCTTCTCTAATTTCAAGGGGATTACATATTGGTCGCAGGAATCATTGTGCACAAAAGAAAACCAGCGCTGGTTCTGCCTGGCCTTTGCCCGTCTGGCTGAACTTACCGCAGGTGCGTTGCAATTGCATATCGCCTGTGAGGCCATGACTGGCGACATCACGCGCCTTGAGGTGGATGCCATTGTGAATGCGGCCAATTGCGGGCTGCTTGGCGGCGGTGGCGTGGACGGCGCAATTCACCGCGCGGCTGGAAAGGCCCTGCTGGAGGACTGCCTGCGCCTCGTGGAAAAACTGCCAGGCAAATGTGGTGAAACAGGTCAGGCATATCTGACAGAGGCGGGCAGACTGCCATGCAAATACGTCATACATACGCCAGGACCTGTCTATCGAGATGGAAAGCATGGCGAGCCTGAATTGCTTGCACGATGTTATGAAAACAGCCTGCGCCGCGCTGAGGAAATGCAATGTGCCAGCATTGCGTTTCCCTGCATATCCACTGGCGTCTATGGCTATCCCAAGGAGGAGGCCGCGCAAATCGCGGTCAACACAGTCCAGAACTTTTCGCCAGTGTCGTTGGAGAAAGCGGTGTTCTGTTGTTTTGAACCTGGCGACGAAGCAATATACAGGCGGTTGTTTGCGCGGCCATGAGCCCCGCAGAAATTGGCAATGCCAGGCGCGTATGGAAGTCTGGCGTCCATCTGAAAAATTCACAAGAAAAATGTGACAAAGCGATTTGACAAGAGTAAAAAGTGGTGTAACTTTCTTTTTTCTTGTTCGATTTTTGCAACCGTATTATGTGAAGACAACAGAGGGCGTAAAGGTCACTAAAAAGACTGCTTTCTGCATACTCACTTATTAAAATGCAATATTAACGAATATAACTCCCTTGACGTGTAAACACATTTTCGCTCCTTTCTTGAGGCATAATATTTGATTGTAGAGCGGAAAAAAGGTTGAGTGGACGTATTGAACTGCATTGCTCGGGGAACTGTCTCTTCAGGTGCAATGTCAGGAGTCTAAGGCGTTTTCTACGGTATTATCCGAATATGAAGCAGGAATGACAGACTGCTGTGCCCGCAATGGCGAATTACCTTTTTCAGGTTCATTGTCGGGTTAATCGTATAATCGAACTCTTTTCTGTCCTATAACCTTTAAGGAGTTAAAAAACATGTCTATCCAATTTACCAAACGTTACACTGCCCTTTTGAACAAGGCCGCATCAATTGCAGAACACGAAAGACTGAACCAGATTGAACGGCGGCATCTTTTTCTTGCGATTTGCAATATGTGCCCGACCATGTTCAGTGGTCTTTTGAAGAGCAAGCACCTTGTCTATCCTGAACAGTTGCCGCAGGATACCCTGCTTGATGAATATAACGGAGTGCTGTCGTTTTCCAGGGACGCATACCGTGTCCTTACGCCGTATGGTGGATATCTGGGTGAGGTAATAAAATTGGTGGGGAATTGCCCAGTTGATATAAAGCACGTGGCTGTCGCGCTTTTGCTTGATGCCGACGAGCATGGCCCTGTAGGTGAGATGCTGCTTGTCAATGGAATTGTTCTCAATGACATGAAGGCAAAGATAGTCGATGCTGTCAAGGTCAAGGCAAGCGTCAGGAAGGCCGAGTTAGCCAAGGAAGTGATGGCAAAGGTCTCCTTTGTTCGCAAGGCTCTCCAGGACAAAATCGTGGGGCAGGGGAAGGTCATCGAAAGGATATGCGCTTCGCTGCTGGAATTCTGGAACAGGCCGCCTGAAGAGCGCAAACGGCCATTGTCTATATTCATCACGGGTGCGCCTGGCTCTGGAAAGACATTGCTGGCCGATACGCTGATGAGCGCAATTTCGGAACTGACAGGCAAACCGATAATCGCCACCCTTAATTCGGGTCTGTTTGCATCGGTGGATTCAGCCCATGACCTGATGGGGCTTGACAACAACTGGAAGGGCGGTCCCAGGGAAGGCTTCTATACGCAGCCAATAGTGGAAAATCCAAAGGGCGTTATTTGCCTGGACAACATAGACACGCTCCACCAGGTTGCCTTGAACAGCGTGCTTAATGCGATAACCACGGGGTGCCTGAAGGACAACAGCAATGGCAAGAAGGTTGATTACAGGGACGCAATTTGCCTGTTCATATCCTCTGCTGGCAGCGAATATATCAGCGATGCTACCATGACGGCCAGGTCTCCGCAACGTAAGAGGCTCGCTGAGGAACTTTGTAGCGGAATTGCAAATGTGAATGCGGAACGCAATGTGCGCTTCATGGTGGAGCAGACGTCACTGCCCGTGGTGATGAAACCGCTGGATGTGGCGGGAATAAGGGAACTGCTGGCAAAGTCCATTGAAAGGGAGTTCGCATCCATGAAGAGCATGATCAAACGCATTGTCATGGACAAGGATGCGCTTGCGGATTTGCTGGTGCAGACAATTGATTCCCTGGATCCACGCTGCATACCGTCTATATTGGACATAGTCGTGGGAACCGTACGGGATTTCATTTTCAATTTGCCTTCTTCTCGTCGTGGAGTGAAGGAACTGGATGTGGTCATTGAAGGGGCTAAGGAATTGAATCTTCAGCGTGTGGCGGAGAATCTTCACATGCGCAAGAGGATGACGGTCAGCGCAACGGTTGAAATCAAGGACAAGAAGGCGATACTTCACGTCAAGGCAGGGGACTATGTCATGCTTCCAGCCATTACTGACGGCATAATTTCAGTTACGCCGCCTTTGTCATTGGACACCTTCGACAATCTGGTGGGCATTTCGGCACCATTGGAGTATGCCAAAAGGTGGAAGAAATATTTCGCAGGGGAGGATGTGAGCAGGCCAGACCACTTGCTTCTTGCAGGCCCTCCTGGTTGCGGCAAGACCTCATTTGTCAGGGCATTGGCGAATGACCTGCAAAAGCCATACGTCGTCCTTAACTGCGGTGATCTTGGAAGTGCGGATGCCATCATAGGGGCATTCAGTGCCATACGTCGGTATGCGCGGGATGGCTTGCTTGTGTTTCTGGACGAAATCGACAGCATTGGCGGGGAGCGCAGGGGCAAGTCCGAGGCATACATAGAGAGGCTTGACTTGTTTTTGCAGCAGATTGATGGCTTCAGGCAGGATTTCTCTGCGAAGGTAGTCTATATCGCGGCGACGAACAGGCCTTCCTCACTTGACAGCGCAATCCTGCGTCCTGGTCGTTTTGGGCAGAGCATTGTGTTCTCGCCACTTGTGAAAAACGAGTTGCGCACGCTTGTAAGACTAGCGGCAAGCGAGTATAAGGCGTGCATTGACAAGGACCTTGAGGATTTCATAGTCGAGACGGCAAAGGGCCTGTGCCCCGCGACAGTCAAGGCGATTATAAGGGAAATGGTGTTCTTTGCTGGCAACGGCATGGCAAGCAAGGAACAATATCTCAAGGCGCGCCAGGCCGTCGTGTATGGTGTCTATACACAGCAGACCGAGTTGTCCGAGGAGGAGGAATATTCGGTTGCGTGCCACGAGGCGGGCCATGCATTGTGTTCGGACCTGAACAACAGGGGCTTTGTACAGGCCTCGATAGTTTCCAGGGGTGACAAGCTGGGCTTCATTGAGCAGGGTGAAACTGATTTGTTTTCCCGCACAAGTGAAGGCATTTTGGCTTCAATAGACATATTCCTTGCGGGACGCGCGGCGCAGGAAATCCTCCTGGGACAGACCACCGATGGCGCAATCAACGACATTGAACGCGCCAGGGACATGGCGCTTCATTATATCAAGTCAGGTTTTTCGGAATATGGCCTGTGGCCACCTCCAGAGGAAAATGAATGGGACGAGGTTTCGCCTGTCGTCAGGAAACTTTTGAATGACAGGTACGAGCATGTAAAGCAGCAGTTGTCAAAGGAGAAGGCAGTGCTTCAGGCACTTGTTGATCTTCTTTTGAAGAAGAAGCTTGTGTTCCAGGAGGAACTTCAGGTATTGCGCAGGAATCTTTCAAATGAAGGGAGTGTAAATCATGCATAGGATAAATAACAACAAGTCTTCCAAACAACACAACAGGTTCAATCTCGCATGGAACAGAAGGGAATTGTCTCCCAAGCTGGTGAGGGCCGACAGTCTTGGGTTTAGCAAGGAAAAAAATATCATCTCTGTGGGCTTTGACTGTTCCAGCCGTATCTACATCGTCAAGAAGGAGGCGGCATTTCTGTTTGGCCAGTCGTCGAAGGAATTTTTCGTCCGCACCCACTTTGGATGCTTTGTGTCATTCGAAGACGAGTCCGATTTTGACCGTGAGTTGGTAGAACTGCGTGAGGAACTCTACACGTCCGATTTTGGGGGGCTTGTTGATCCAGCGCTCTTCTACCCAAACAATATTTTGTTTGACATACCTGTTTACCACGATGCGCTGTCTATGATACCGCGGTCGGTTGATGTGCCAGGGAGGCCTCCCAGGAACTCCTATCCGCCATTCAGACCGTGGAAATAAATGTACGCTAGTTGTCCTGCGCGGCCATGAGCCGCGCATCAGGACGGAGGACTGCCATCCGCGCCTTGCCCTGCAAAGCCAGAAAACATAAGGAAACATCGCGTCCTGATTGCGCGGCTTCCCTGCAGAGCATCGTGCAGAACAACCATGCATCAGGATGGAGGATTTATCTGTGTTTGTTGCCAGTTAGCGGATGAAATGCATCCACTTTATGTCCTCTTCAGGCTTGGCGCGGGGCACTGCGCCTTCTCTGTGCAGGTTCTTGAGCACCCATGCCATGTTGTGTGCCATTGTGCGCATGGTCTGCATTCCCTCCGTGTCCTTTTCACATTCACCCTCAGCCCTGCCAAATACAACATTCCAATATTGCGAGCCGATTATGATGGAGTTCAGCATTTCGAATGGCATGTTAAGGCACTGGAATGCGGCGGTGGAGCCGCCGCGCCTGCAAACTGCCACAGAGGCGGCAGGCTTGTTTACGATATGCTGTCCGCCTGCAAAGCACACCCTCTGCCACACGGCGAGCAACTGCCCAGCAGGCTGCCCATAGTAAGTGGGCGAGCCAATGACGATGCCATCGGCGGTGGCGAGCTTCTCAATTATGCGGTTTGCCGCATCGTCGTCAAATGCACATTTTCCCAGATTGCGGTTGCGGCAGGCTCCACAGGCAATGCATCCGCGCACTGGTGAATTTCCAATCCAGAAGATTTCCGAATCAATTCCTTCTGTTGCCAGGGTGTCGGCTATTTCCATTAGTGCCCTATTTGTATTTCCGTTTTTGCGTGGGCTTCCGTTTATCAGCAATACCTTCATTTTTCTGCTCCAGTTCTATTTTTGATTGACGGTTGTAAGATACTGTGCACTATATATGTGGCTGGAGCAATTGCAAATTGGATTTTTCCAAGTAGGACGTTTGAAAACAGTGCCACTCATATTACCTTATCCAAGAAATTTCAGGTGATTTATTGACTATGGCTTATACAACAAACTATACGCTTTTACAGAGAATGAGGGAAGGGGGCAACGATGATGCCTGGCATTCCTTTCGTGCATTCTATAGCCCATTGATTGCCACACGTGGACGTGACTATCGCCTGAATATCAATGAAATCGAGCAACTTATACAGAATGTGATGCTGGCAGTGCACCAGGAACACGTGCTGACCAATTATGACCCCGCACGCGGGCACTTCCGGGACTATCTGCGCACCATCACCTCAAGGCAAGCAACGCGTATTCTGGAACAGCGCATTCCACCTGCCAGGGGCATGGAGGAAGTGCCTGACGAGGCTACCTTGGAAAAACAGTGGGAGGAAGAATGGAAGAAATTCCTATATGACAGGGCGCTGGACGAGATGAAGGGCAACATGGATACAAAGGCATATATGGCCTTTGAACTCCATGCCATACAGGGGCGCCCTGCAAACGAAGTGGCAAGGCTGTTGAACCTCAGTCCAAATCAAGTCTATCTGGTACGCTCACGGGGAATTGTGCGTTTGCAGAATATCATTGAACGGCTGAAGAGAGAGCTTGAATGAAAGTACCTCATAAGAAAGCATGATACATGCTGAAGCAAGGTGACACATACGGAGGCTGCCGTATCATCAGCCGTTGCGGGCACGGGGCAAGCGGTACCGTCTATCTGGCGGAAGACGCCATGGGGCGGCGTGTGGCGATAAAGGTATTTGATTCGCCTGAGGCTGGAGAACGTGAACTCAAGGGCATACGCTATTACATGTCTCTGCAGAGACCTTCTTCATCTTTGATTGCAATTTACCACGTTGGTATCGAAAACGAGCAACTCTACTATGTCATGGAGGCGGCGGATAACGCCGCTAAAGATGGCGAAGAATACGTTGCAGACACGCTGGCTCTGCGCATGAAGCGGCATGGGCAATTCCAGCCCCAGGAGGCATGCAGCATAATCCAACGACTGCTGGACGGTCTGGAGACCTTGCACAATGCACATCTTATCCATAGGGACATAAAGCCAGAGAACATTCTTTTCATCCACGGCGAGCCATGCCTGGGCGATCCTGGCGTGGTCGGTGACTTCAACCATACACTTTCTCTGGCTGGCAGCCTTGGCTTCATTCCGCCAGAACTATTCAATGCCGAAGCAAAACCATCACCCAATTCCGACCTCTATGCTTTGGGTAAGGTGTTCTATTGCCTGGTGACAGGGCGAAAAGCAGGCAATTTTCCGTCCATACCATCGAACTTGCCTTACGAAACACTGATGCAACTCTGTCTGCCGCTGGAGCGTATGTGCAATCGTGATCCCTCTCGCCGCTGCCAGACATGTTCGGAATTTAGCGTCTTGCTGCAAAGAACAATGGCATCGCATAGTGGTTTTATGCGCCTGCTATGGCGTCTTCGTGTTGACCGTACATTTAAGAGAAAATGTCTGATGTGGGCGGCGCTAGTTATCATTGTCCTGCTATGTTTGTGGGGCGGTGCATTTAGCTTGCATCGTCATCATCAGCGGCAACAGGAAATTGCGGCCTTGCAATATAAGGCCGTTGCCGCGCAACTGTCCACTCTGCGGGAACGCAAATCGCTTCTAGACTTGCAACTGGAACCTTTGCAGGAAAAGTTGCCCTGGGAGACCACATTCGAGGCTGCGGAAACAGCACTGGCGCAGAAGAATGTCAAGAATGCTCAAGACATGCTTGAGAATTTTACGGAGCAACTTCGTAATATTGCTCTGCGGCACAGACAGCCGCGCGTTACTTCCAATGAACTTAATGCCGAGACTATCCGCCAGAATGGGCGGCAATTCGGCTATCTGGCCTCGCCTTTTGGAAAGTGGTATCTCCCACAGGAGGTGCGGCAGGCTCTTCAGAATGAGGCAGATGCCGATGCGAAAGCACTATTTGCCAATGGGCCTGTCGTTGCAGGCAAGGTATTTTCTTATGGGAACGGCACTTCATTAAAGTTTCAGTTTGTACCGCCAGGGCGCTTCATGTCTCCAATCACGCATACCATCCAGGAAATTGATGCACCGTATTGGATTATGGAAACGGAATTAACCATACGGGACTTCAAGCTCCATGTCTTATGGCCTTCGGGCGAGAATGATGACCTCAGCGAACTGCCCATGACTGGACTTACCTTGAATGACGTGCTGGTGTTTTGCAAGCGTGAGTTTGATTTGATAAGAACAAGAGTCGACTTTCCTCCAGGTTATGCATTTCGCCTGCCAACGGAGGCAGAGTGGGAATATGCCGCGCTGGGCGGCGCCACAGGAAGCCTCCCTCCATCACGTGCTTTCACAAAGGAGGAAAAGGTGATTGTCGCGGTTGGTTCAGGCGAGCCAAATGCATTGGGCCTGTACCAGATGGATTCCAATGTGCCTGAAATGGTGCTGCCCTATCCCGAGACAAATGTGGATGCAGAATATGTCGCCTGGCGTGGCGGCAATTTCAAGGGGAAAAAAGCCTCCATTGAAGATAGGACTTTGGAACGGCGGGACCAGGTGGTGGTGCGCCATTGCGGGCTGCGTGTTGTGCTTGCGCCAACGCCAGAGGATTATTTCCAGAAGACATTCTATCATGGCTCAAGGCTACGCCATGCGCAATTGCATGGAAAGACATACGCTGGATTTGGCTCTTGCACGGCCATCCTTGCGTTAAATGAGGCAATGAATCTGGCCAAGGCACTTGGAGCGCGTATTCCTGAACCAACCTCAATGGAGGAGGCAGGCGAAATCATACAGGCATTGCATTTGGACAAACGGTATCCAATGACCACAGGCATTGCATTTGTGGACAATGCCTGGCGGCGTCTTAGCAACAATGCCATCGTTACCTTGCCAAAACTAAAAACGCCCGCGCCCAATTCCGTAAGGCTAAATCTTGGGATGACAGGAAAAATCGTATTTACGACAGCACCTAATGTTGCTCTGCCCAGCATTGTCATGGAATGGGAGAATGAGGAGGCGTTCCGTAATCGTAAACAACTGCCCTGCGACAAAATCATAGAAGTCAAGAATCGTCGTTATGGCATTCTTAAACTACATAGCGCAGTGACTGCCTATCCAGCACTGCTGGAATTGACACGGCATAAATCGCCTGTATTCAAGAGCCGCGATGAACTGGAGGACTTGCTGAAGGAACTCTCTCGTTTCGATTCACCACCCATTGCCCTTGGCTATGTGCGCTTCGACAATAAATGGATAGGGCGCGACGGTACTGGTCTGCCTTGGGTAGATGGCAATGCACTGGAGCACAACTCCGCTGGCATGGTGTCCGTCTATAACCAGGCCCTTGTGGCACACCAGGGCAAGTTAAAATCCGATTATATGGCCGCGGCTGTACTTGTTGAATTGCCGTGACAAATGCAGCCAGCAGACAGTAGTGGCAACGGCATCACACGACAGCGCCTGTCAGGGTAGTTCAACCCAGCGTTTGTAGTGGCACCAGCTGCCAGAAAAGGGCTTGCTGGTGTATGGCTTGGGGAAATCTTTCATCAAGGTGCAGCCGCCAGTGGATGCGTCAAAGTCAATGAACATCTTGCTTCCAATCACCTCTATGCGACGAGGGATCTTGTAGTATTGGCAGGTCAGGCAAATCTCTCTCTGTAATTCAGCGAATTTGAACATAAGCGCAAGGGGGGCAAGGTTGAATTTATTGGGGCTGATACTATATCTGGTTATGAGTTTGCTGCAATATTGAAGGCGGGATTATTAATGTAGAAGCCCGCAAGAACAGTAAATTGGGTGGGCAAAAAACTAATTTTGTGAGCGCCAAAGTGGCGCTCACTCAAGTTGGCCAACTTGTTCGTTTTCGCCTGTTGGATTACTGCACAGGTTGGCCAACCCGTGCGGCATGCCTTTGGCACGGAATTCTCTAGAGAAATATATTGTACCTGCAACTCCTAGAAAAAAGTTGAAACCAGATTTTTGTTTTGGTTTGACAGAAACAGTATATTGCTCACCAATAGAAATAAGAACTAGGGATATTTTCTGTCAATGACAAATGCAAGAGGAGTTTCATAATGTTCGAGGAATTTGATTTGGATGTCAGGCGTTCTGCGCTGACAAAGAGCTATGAGAAACTGCAAGAAAAGTTTAAGGCTTTGAGAATGCAAACTTTTATTGGTTTGATGCAGTATTCAACTTATTTTGTTGTAGATACAAAAAATTTTGTTTATGAACTCACAAAACAAGAATTGGAAAGATATAGTAAGGAGATTGGTCGTGACGATGTGTGGTATCAGTGGTATAAATGCCAAGATTATGTGTTTGATTATTTTAATAATTTCATACATGGTAGTTATCAAAAATTGTCTTTAGATAGGGAAAAATTGGTTGAGCCATTCAAGGATTTGGAGAACTACTATGCGCAAACTTTGACATTGCTATCGGACCGCAACCAGACGCTATGCAAGGAATTCGGGCAGAAACTGATTAGTTTTCGTGCCGACATGCTTCGCCTGCAGACGGACATCGCTTTCATCCTTCGCAGAAACATGATAGATGAAGTAGAGGAGCAGGGCAAGATTACGCTGGACAATATTACTTCTGGACAGAATCTGCTTAATGAGGCTGATGATTCGCAAACAGAAGAGATGGTTTTTGAAAGCACCTCAAGTGAGGACGAAACCAATCTTGCGCCTGGCGAACTATAAGGAGCGGGAGGTATTCCATGGTTGATGGCAAGGAAAAAAAGGACGAGGAATTTAAGGAAAATCTGCTGAAACTGCTTAGCACCGATAATGATGTGAGGCGTAAGATTGCCGAGGTGGCAAAGCATTGGCAGATGCAGCCAGGCAATAGCGGGGATATTCCAGGTGGCATGGTGGAACCACAGGAAGAAGCCCTGGACGCGAAGTTGCCTCGGCAGACTGCTGAATGCGACAAGTTGCGCACGGAGAATGTCCGTTTGTCGAATGAAATAGCCACATTGCGTAATAAAATTGTGACGCTCGAGAATCAATACAAGCAGCAGGTTGATGATTTGAAAAAGGAGTGTCATGAGCGACAGCAGCAGCTTGAAGGCCGGCTGGCGTCGAGCGTGAATGAAGCGAGGAAAATGGGGGATTTGGTGCAGGAAATGCGGGATTTGGTGCAGAATTTGAAAGAGAAGTGCGAGAGGCTCCTGAAAGAACGTGATGCTCTTCAGAAGAGGGTGGCTGAACTGGATGAGGCGGTACAGCCGTTCCAGGCCGCATTCGCCCAGTACCGCGCCCTTACGCCAAAGACAAAGGAGCTACTCCATAGTATCTTCCCACATGAAAACATTTGGGATTTCATATTCTGCGGTGTGAGGGAGGACAATATGACCAGCCTCTGGGACTTCTGCGCGAACACCATCAAGAACGGAGGCGACAATCTGAAGGAACTGGCGGCGCTGTTCGATTTCTTTCTGCAATGGAACCATCGGCAGTATGAGACGCCAAAATACAAGCGGCTTGCCCTTGTGCCTGGTGAAAAATACAGCGAGGATACAGCGCAGCGCGACCGTACCAGCGAGCCACAGGGCAAAATAGTGTCCGTGCTGTTCCAGGGACTTGCATACGTTGCCAACAACAAGGTGTTCCGCAAGTCCATAGTCCATGTGGCGCGATAGAAATCTGCCGCCAATAACTTAAACTCAATTTTACGGAATAATAGAACATGACTACTTCAACATCAAGTCCTGCAACCAAATTACTTACTGGAACCATTGATATACCGCGCACGCTTCTCAATGCGCCCACCATTGAGGTCAGTGATTACGAGGCCGCAGCAGCGCTTGAAACTGCGCTTGAAGCAAATTGCGGCATTCTTGCGCTGGAAAGGGACTATTGGTATTGCCGCTTCCTTAATGCAATCATCACATTCAAATTCAGATATCTGTCCCGATCAACTAATATGGATTTTTTTGACGAAGGCAAGACACAGGGGATATTCGATAAATATACGGCAATGATCGCCGAAGAGTGCCCTGGGCTTAAGGCGGAACCGCTAAGCAAGACAGATGCTCAATTCATAATAAAGCATCTGCAACTTGCTGTCAAACAAAAATTGGTCTTGGCGTACAAGGGGCTTTCCGATTGGTCTTTCGTTTACTTAAAGGACGATACAAATAATGATACAAATAATATTGTAAATTATTGTTTCGGCACAGAGGTTTATGATTGCTCCAGGGCTTGCATTTTGCCAAAGTTTCCATTGGGAGTGAAGAATGATGCCAAGGAAATCGGCAAGGTACTTGAAGCGTTCAAGAGTTACCATCTGTATCCAAAGGAGCATAAACTGAATTCCATGTTCCATGCTCTCATGGGCACGAGGCAGGAAGATTACGCCTCAACCTACAGAGTCTGCCTTTCCTCGCTTGACTCACTGAAGGACTGCCTACTCCACTGCGATGAAAATCGCTTTGCATTGGACTCATACGATGAAAAAATATTGACGGACAATGGCCGCGGGCATTGGGATTTGTGGGATATGGACATTCAGAATGATAAGACAAGCCAGGTCACTATTCCAGATGGGCAGTGGCTTGTCGCGCGAAATCCAGAGGCCGATGTGCTCAAGGGAGTGGTTGCAATTGACTTCGGCACCAAGAGCACGGTTGTCGTGCGGTTGGAGGAAAGCGGCATTTCACAGCCGATGCGCGTGGGTCTGGGAAATCTACGCAAGGCGGTGGAAGGACGGGACTTTGAGAATCCCACGGTAATGGAATTCAACGACTGGAAGGGATTCTTCGAGGCATATCAGAGCGGCAAAGGCCGCCCGAACACCGAGTGGCGGCAAGTCACCATTTCACATACCGCAGCCAATGCCTTGCTGGAAAGCGCGGCGGAAGACTACCATGCCTACATTTCGGAACTCAAGCAGTGGGCGGGGGACAAGGCACGCACGCTTTGCGTCATGGACAAGGAAAAGAACCGCCTGGAACTACCCGCGTACATTGATTTGCAGGAAGACAGCCTGGATCCCATTGAAATCTACGCATATTACCTGGGTCTCAACATCAACAACATGATACAGAAGATCACGCTGGACTACATCCTTTCCTTCCCAGTGACATACGACAAGGTCGTTCAGAATCGCATCATGGAAAGTTTCAAGCGTGGTCTGCGGAAATCATTGCCAGATGCGTTGTTGAGCAATGAGGAGGTCATGCAGCAATTCTCGGTCAGCGCTGGGGCCAGCGAGCCAGCGGCATACGCCATTTGCGCCATGAAGCAATTTGGCTTTGAGCCAGAGGGACCTGAAAGGACGGCGTTCGCCGTGTTCGATTTTGGGGGCGGTACCACGGATTTTGACTTTGGCATCTGGCGTGCAGCCGACGAGAAGACGGAACGGCGTTTTGACTATGCCATCGAGCATTATGGCGCGGGCGGAGACAGCCGTCTCGGCGGCGAGAACATACTTGAACGCCTGGCCTACGAGACATTTGTCAAAAACGAGGACATTATGCGTGAGAAGGCTATAGTCCTGCAGTGTCCAAGTGGATGCACTCCACCTCCAGGCTTCGAGTATCTGCTGAATCAATCGCAGGAGGCGGGCCTCAACATGCGCTGCCTGATGAAGAGCCTGCGCCCGCTTTGGGAACGCCATGAAGGCTACGAGGAGACATTTGACAGTGGGAAACTGAAGGTGGATTTATTCAACGAAAATGGGGACAAACTGCCTGGCGTGGAGTTGGAAGTATCCCGCGAGGAGTTGGAGGATGTCATCCACAAACTTATAGAGGCGGGCGTGAACCAATTCTTCTTCAAGATGGAGCAAGTCTTCGGGCAAGGCGATTTACTCAAGGGCTGTTCGGATGGAATCCAGATTTTCCTGGCGGGCAACTCATGCAAATCCCCCGTGGTAAGAGAAATCTTCGAAGCCCGCATTCAAGAGGAAACCGAGCGGGTGAAAAAACTTGATTCAAATGTGGACGAACTTTACCACCTGTTCCCGCCTTTGGGTACTGACGATGCAAAGAAAATACAAGAAGAGCGTGACTGCGTTGTGGATGCCTCGCCTAATGCGCCTACAGGCAAGACTGGCGTCGCATTCGGATTGATAGACTGCCGCCGTGGCAGCCGCGTCAAAATCATCGACCGCAGCGTACGAAGCGGAGAGATTGCCTTCAAGTACTTCGCTGGCTATGCTCGGCGCGACTGCTTGAAGCCCCTGCTTTCGCCAAACAGCAAATACAATGAATGGATTAAATTGTATGAGGCGGACGAGGATATCTTCGAAATCTACTACAGCACTCTTGCGGAGGCCGCCTCTGGGCGTCTGAAGATACAGTCCGCAGGAGTGCATTTCCAACGCATCAGCATCACCCCGCAGCCAAATGGAGTGATTTTCCTGAGAGCGGTGTCGCCTTCTGAAATTGAGTATATGGTGGCCAATGAGGAAAAGGATGGGCAGCCTGGCAAGAAAGTCATGGTGCAGCCTACACTTGTTAACTTGGAGAAATAAAACATGAAGAAAAATTCAGAAAAAGAAGCAAGCAATGAGCAGAACGAGGCCTTGGCACCGATGCTGCTCAATTGCCTTTGCGCGGCAGGTAGGCAGAACGTCAGCCCGCAGGTTTGCAGTGATGACTTCACTTTTGATTGTACAGACCTGGTGCTCTTCAGAATTGACGAAATCACCTTCGAGGAAGATGCACCTCGCCAGGAAGCAATGGAGAACATCCTGGCCGCCATGCGCGTGCCAGGAGTCAATTTCGTCTATTTGATTGAAGGCAACGCCAATGGCGTCAGCATCTATGTCGGCGTGGCCAGGGACACTGCCGCGCCAGGCAATGTGACTACTGGCGTGAAGGACATAGGGCAGGGCATCCTGGAGCCTAGCATCTTGGGCAACTACCGCGGCAGCAAAATCACCAAATTGAAGCCAGACGATTTAAAGCAGCTTATGGCCAGGCTTGAGGCGCGGCGCCATTCCGCCATCATTGATGGTGTTCCAGGCCTGACACAGGGCAAGGACAAGAAATCATTCCAGGGCATCGACCGCCTGGTGGATGTGATGCTGGGGGATACGTTTACGCTGATGATTCTTGCCAAGCCCATCACAGGAGATGAGGACCAGCAGGTCATCTACAGCGAATTGTGCAAACTCTATGCATTGCTGGCGCCCATGGCCAGGCAGAACATGCAGGAAGGCGTATCCGAGGAGACCTCCGAAACAAAGGGAACTTCGAGCAGCAATTCTACATCCAAAGAAGAACGCACTGTTACCAGCAAGGGCAAGAGCCATACCAAGACCACTGCTGTCACTGAGAACACCAGTCATAACGAGACGGATCGGCAAATCACCAACAACACAACGGACGACTCAAAATCCACCAATACCAAGACATACAAGTCCGAATCCAGCGGGGGGGAGCATAAAAGCACAGGCAAGAACGAGGAGGGCAACGAAGGGATTTCATCCCATAATCAGAAGACCAGGGGTAAAGATATTGTAGATAACACGGGAAGAAGCACCAACA
>JAFSTJ010000521.1 GCA_017450525.1 Victivallales bacterium
ACCGGTTCGACCCCGGTCCTTGCCACCATTTTTTTTTAGCCGTGCGGTTTACTGCACGGCTTTTTTTATTTGCACCGCAAGCAAGCCTCCGTAGTCTTGGTGAAGGTGGGGGCATAAATCCATCACAAAATTTCTCCTCAAACCGCCTTCAAGATAAGCCGCAAGAATTCTCAATATTTGCGCAAGTCTGGCATGTGTTTTTTCTTCCACTTCGCACCGCATTTCGGGCAAACATCGGGAATCTTTTCCACGGTCTTCATCGAATCTGGCTCAGCCTCACCAATAACAATAACCAATGACGGGTTACCAAGTTCATACGACTCGCTGAATCCGCATTTAGGACATTCGCAGTGATAAAATGGGGACGAGCCGCGTCCAAAGGGGATTCTGGGTGGAAGAAAACTTTTCATGTTATCGTATCTCCTTAAAATGAGTAGTTATCAAAGAATCAAAAACAGTATTATGACATTCAATTGATTTTGCAGACCAGGATGAGTACAGCGAGGCCTGTCATGAATTGCGCCTGGTAATTTCCCGTCCCGCCTCGGCGATCTTGTCCCGAAGGGACTTTGGCTCCAGAACCTGAATGCGCCCTGCCTCGGCAAGAATCCAGCGGATGACATCGTGCTCGACAGTCGGATTCAGCGACACTATGAGCGAACCATCCTCCTGGCGTTCGATCTTGGACTTGAACACATTCTGCTGCTCATGGATATAGAAGGCGATTGAGGCGTCGCAGTGAAGTTTAATGCCTGACACCTTCGGATAGTTGAAGAGGCCTTTCCTGCGGGTTTCCTCAATGAGTTTGCGGTCCGTCTCATATCCCTGCGGGTTCTTCGTTGCCTCCAATATCCGCTGGCAAGCAAATATCCGAAGTTCTTTTGTTCGGAAGAGATAGCCCTTTAGATACCAGATGCCCTTGTGGAAAACAATGAGATGGGGCTCGAAGTCGTGTGTGGATTCCTTGCCCTGGGGATCGCGGTATTTAAGCGTGACCATCCGCTTGCGCCGCCAGGCGTCAAACAACGTCTTAAACACAGCCGCGTCAATTTCCGCCTTTACTCCCGAGGCGCAGAGTATGGAGTCTATCATCGCCTCGTCAAAGAATTCGGAGGAATTGGTGACCAATGCCTGGGTAATTGAGTTGTCGATGTCTGTTTTCAGCGGTTCGGGGACAATATCGTCCGCCAGGCGTGTTCCCAGCATGGCCATGCTTACAAAGTCCTCTTGGAACACGGGTGCCTTGAATTCCCAGTTGGGTTTGCTGAGATAGTATCCCTTGTAGGTGGAATCATATTCGATGGGCGCACCAAATTCCTGTTGTAGTTCCTGCACATCACGCAGGATGGTTCTGGAACTGCATTTCATGGGTTCGCCGTTCTCGCCCTCGACCTGCTCGAGAAGCCTTGACATCGACTGGGTATTTGGAAAGTTCCCCTTCTTCATCTCGGCAATCAGTTTGAACTGCCGCAAAGTCCGCTGGCTTCTGCTACCCATTTTTCATTGTCTCCTTAAGATGTGTGACATTTTTCTTTTCCATAATGTAACTTGTTTTCCAATCGATGATACACCATGTATGACATTTTTCTTTGTTGCACCTATACAATTGAAGAGTGGACTGTGGACTACACATTCTTCAATTGAACAAGTGATTTTTTTATTCCTATTTTTCCAGTGACAGTTTTTGTCAGGGGTTGGATGCTAGAATATGCGCAAAGACAAAAAGGATAGCCATGACAGAATTTCTAAACACAATCCAAAGAGAGATGATCATCGACCTTTTATACAGGCTGCGGCTGGTCGATGATCTGTTCTGCCAAGCCACCGACCAACTCATGTCCGCCATGAGCATGGAGGATGCTGAAGGCAAGGGGCAGGCAGTCCAGGCCATACGCGAATACGCAAAGGCGCTACGGGTAGTCTATGCGGACATGCAGCATGTCATTGACGGCAGGCACATCGTCTTTCCTGCAGAAATCTCGGTCTGGCAGTGGAACGAGCCCGATGGCGAGGACGCCATCACTATGACCGTCGAACGGCTGCACGCCATCGCCGAGGGCA
>JAFSTJ010000522.1 GCA_017450525.1 Victivallales bacterium
AGTTCCTTCTTCGCGCACGTATACCTTGTTTGGGATACTTCCCCCACCCACCTTCCGCTTCTAACATAGCCCCTGAAATCGGGGTTTGCAAGGGGGGGGACAAAGATGTATTCATTACTACACATTTTAGCGAATTCACTAAAAATCGCTAAAATGTCGTGAATCTTATAGGAAAGGCAGGACATTTTTAATGCACCAGTCTAGCCAGTCCTTCTGTCGTCTTCTTTCTTCGCGCACGAATACCTTGTTTGGGATACTTCCCCCACCCACCTTCCGCTTCTAACATAGCCCCTGAAATCGGGGTTTGCAAGGGGAAAAATAAAGATGTATTCATTACTACACATTTTAGCAAATTCACTAAAATTTACTAAAAAGTCGTGAATCTTATAGGAAAGGCAGAACATTTTTAATGCACCTGCTTATCATTTGGTGAGGCATTACCGCGCACAGGACTTATTCCTTGCTGATGTCCTTGAAATAGTTTTCCACTTGCCTGCGGTATTTTTCTGGCGGGGCCACGTATGTGCGGGGCAGGGGGATTTGTTTTTGTGCCTGGATTCCGTCAAGCATCTGAATGATGACACGTGTGGCGGACATTATTTGCTCCCTTGTCATTTTCCCGCCATTTACATCATCTCCAGTTGGCTTTGACAATTCGCCCGAGGTGCGTTGCAGTTCCTCCGAGTTGGAGGCCTCGCCGATTTTGCCTGTAATCTGGGACGCCTGCTGTCGTATTTGCTGAAGGCGCTGCTTTGCCTTGCCTTGGTCGTTTTCAAATTGCGTGGCATTGGCGTCAACAGCAAGCCTTGCCAGTTGCAGGAGCGCCTGCCGCAGTTCCTGTTCCTGCAAACTGTTCATGGCTTTTGCCGCGTCCTTCATGCCCTGGGCCATTTCCTTCAGCATTTGTGCGGCCTTCTGCTGCTCGTTCGCCGCGCGGTTCAAGCGCTTGTATGCAAGGGCCCGTTGCGCGCGCTTTTGTGTTTCCTCCAGGCCGCCAGACGATGCCTTTGCCGCAACCTGGTTTAGTTCCTTGCCTGCCTCGGGTGCAAGATTCTGCATTTCGTTGGCCAGTGACTTCAGGTCCTGCATCATTTGAGATGTGCTTTCCTGAATGTTCTGTTGTTGCTGGCGCAGTTGCTTGCTGTCTTCCTTGCCGCCTCTTGTCTGAATCGCGGCCTGCTCCTGGCGTTTTGCCAGTTCCTCCGCCTTTTGCGTCAGCGCCCGCATTTGCTGCGACGCGGATTGCTTGAGCAATGCCTCCAGAAATTGCCTGGCGTTTTGCAGGTGCTGCAATGCCCTGTCGCCATAGTGTCCACCCACATCGCATTTGGCGGCGCCAAGTGCATTTTCCGCATCTCTCATGTTTCCTTCCGCCATGTTCAGGAGGTTCGCCGCTGGCAATGCGTCCTTCACTGGGAAAATCTGCTGCTTCACGGCGTTTGCCGCCTGTGTCAGTTTACGCTGCTTGCCAGCCAATGCGAAGTGAGCGGGCTTTTCGCCACGCATCGCCACATTCAAGTCGCCTTGCTGGAGTTGCAACCTTTTGATTTCCTCAATTGCGTTCTGGATTGTCTTCAAATCCTGGCCTGCATTGTCTTCACCTGGCTGTTCCTGTTGCTGCTGTGGTTCCGACTGGCCCTCGCTGTTCTTGTCCTGGCTCTTGGAGTTTTTGGACTTCATGGAGTTGCGTAGCAATTCCGTGTCTATTGCTACCAATGAGGCCAGCGCCTTCTCCTGATATGGCACTGATTCCTCCAGCAGTTTCTGTCCTGTCATGAATGAGGCCGTGTGAAGCGCAGCGATTGCCTGCTCAAAGAGTTGTCCCATCTGCCCCAGATTGCCGCCCGCCATGGCTGTCAGTTGTTCCTGGCGGGATTTTGTCTCATTCTCCAGCGTTGCCAGATGCTGTGACAATTGCTGTATTTCATTGTCCTTGCCTGAAGGCAGCAGGTCCCAGGTCAGGCGCAGGAGACGTTTCGCCTCCGCAACCAGGTCGGAAACGCTGACTTCCTTCTGCTGATTGCCGTCCTGCCCCTCGGCCGCCGCCTTGTCCTGGTCAGGACGCACTGTTATGAAGAAGAGTGCGCTGCGTGCCACATTATGCTTTGGCTCCTTGTTGTCCTCCGCCAGCAATTGGCAGGCGAGTATGTCGCCTTCCTTAAGTTTCAGTTCTTTCAGTTTCCACAATGTGGAGACGTCCCACTCCCGCTTGCCCTGTGGAGCAGGCAGTTCAAGCATCTTATGCTCGCCGCCCGAAACGGAGTATTCCAGTTTCAGTGACACAAGCCCGAAATTATCCGCCACATTCGCGGATATTCTCAGTTCCTGTCCTGGCTTGACGAATGCATCGCTGCCTGGCTCAAGCATGGTGATTTCTGGTGGCAAATCCTTTGTGATTTCCAGTTCGAAGGGTAGTTCCCTGCTGTGGCCTTGCTTGTCTTTCAATTCAATGCGGCAGATGCCGCTTTCCATTACGGTGCATTGCCTTGTGCCGCGCCATTCGCCTTCAGCAACATCCATGGGCAGCGCCTCATTGCCTGGAAGATGCAGACTGCCCTGGATGTGTGTGGATGCCTGGATTGACACGGCAAGCGTCCCGCCTTCAAGTAATTGCACTTTGCCAGCCTCCTTAAGTTCGATTTTCGGCAGGCCTGAATACGCTGGCGGCTGCGCGACGATTTTCAATGCGCTGCATGAAGGCGGCTCGTACACCTTGACCTTGTACAATTTGCTGCGCAGGCGGGGCGTCTCGATGCGGAATTCAAAGTCCTCTGTCACGTCGTAGAATGTAAAGAAGAACTTGCCATTGCCGTCTTTGTTGAGCGGCGCGGTGTTGCCGTTCCAAATGATGTTGCCTTTTTCTGGCCCGCGCTTGATGGCGATGCTGTCCAGAATGTAGTCGCTGTGCACTGGCACCTCTGGCTCTGGAGCATAAATGACAATGCCGTATTCACCGTGAAGCCAGGCAAGGAACGCCTGGTGGAAGTCGCGCCAGGCAGGTGTCTTTGTGCCAATGACAATGCAAATTGCCGCCAATGCAATGCGCCAAAGCGAGGAAATGGCATGGCATCCAGGAAAGAACGAGGCAAGTCTGGTTTCCTCTTTGGCAAGTTTCGCCTGTACATCCTGCATGAGCTCCTCTTCAATGGGGCGCAATGGGCGTTCCAATGCCTCAAGTTGCACGGCCGTGGCGAAACTGTCCATGAAGTCGGGCCGTTTTTCCTCCACTATTGCCGCCATTTTGTTCAGGTTGCGAGGCTTGAACAGGGCGCGGATTATGCCGAGTACAGCGATGTCCAGGCTGCATGCCAGCACCGCTCCACCAAACAGGGCAATGCTCCCTTCGCGGACTGGCAAACCCAGCAATGAGGCACCGCAGAACGCCAGCGCGAAGAGCAATCCCGCCAGCAGCAGCGAGCCTGCCAGTTCCTTCCTGCGCAGGCCAGCGGCTATTTGGGTAAGTTGTTTTCGTATTTGCATGGTTGTTTGTTGGTGCGTTTATGCGGGCGCCGCCTCGGCGCCCACATTCAATCAGGTTTCCTGCCCAGCATATTGCGTCATGTAGAGTTCGTAGTATTTTCCGTGTTGGCTGAGGAGGTCTTCGTGCCGGCCCCGCTCCACCACGGCGCCGTTCTCCATTACGATGATCATGTCCGCGTTGCGTATGGTGGAGATGCGGTGTGCAATCACGATGCCAGTGCGTTCCTTCATTATGCTGCGCATTGCCTCCTGTATTGCCTTTTCAGTGCGTGTGTCCACGTTGGAGGTCGCCTCGTCCAGAATGAGTATCTTGTGATTCGCCACGAATGCCCTGGCGATGGCAAGCAGCTGCCTTTGCCCATGGCTTAAAGATGAGCCCGCGCCAGTCAGGAATGTGTTTTCCTTGTCATGGAATTCCTCGATGAAATCTTTGCATCCGCTGAGTTCCATTGCGGAATTGAGCTGCTCTTCGCTGGCGTTGGGATTGCCATACTCCAGGTTGGCGCGGATGCTGTCCGAAAACAGTACGGTATCCTGCAATACTATGGCAAGATTTCTTCGCAGCGATTGCCTGGAGCATTCTGAAATGTCCTTGCCATTGATGCTTATGCTGCCAGAGGCAGGGTCGTAGAAGCGCATCAGCAGGTTCACCACGGTTGTCTTGCCGCAGCCAGTGGCACCCACCAGCGCCACCATCTTTCCTGGCGGCAGTTGCAGGCAGAAGTCCTTCAGCACAGGCTGCCCCTCGTTGTACGAGAAGTACACGTGCGAGAAGTCCAGTCCAGCCTGACCTTCAATTGCCAGTTCCGCGCCTTCCGCCTGCTCCTCCTTTTCCTCCAGCACGCGGAAGACACGCTCCGCGCCAGCCAGCGCAGTCTGCAATTGCCCATACACGAATGCCAGTTCGTTTATGGGGCGGGAACATTGGCGCACATAAACGATGAACGCGGATATCACGCCTATGGAGATGATGCCCCTGTGGGCGAAATACCCTCCGAATGCGGCGACTATGACAAAACTGATGTTGCCGATGCAGTTCATCACCGGCCCCATGATGCCGCCAACTACATTGTTCTTGATGCTGGCGCGGGTCAATCTTTCCGAAAGGGCGGCGAATGCCTCTGTTGTGTTCTGCTGCTGGTTGTATGCGGTGACTGTCCTGAAACCGCCAATTCGCTCCTCAATTATGCCGTTGAGTTCGCCCAGTAGGGCTTGCTGCGTTCTTGAGTGCTTGCGCACGTAAGCGCCCAGCAACCTGCTGGCGGGCAGTGTCAGGAATATTCCAAACAGGCTCAGCAATGTCAACTGCCAGCAGAGGATGGACATTATGGTCAGCGTGCCCAGCAACGCGAATACGCCGTTCACCAGATTGGGAAGTGAATGGGACACCGTCATGGACAGGCTTTCTATGTCATTGGTCATGCGGCTCATGACATCGCCGTGGGAATGCCTGTCCAGATAACTTACTGGCAAATGCACCAGTTTGCCGAAGAGTTCCTCGCGCATGCGGCTTACCATGCGCTGCCCAAGGTGTGCGCTGAGGTACCCTTGCAGGAGCCTGCTTCCGCTGTAAAACGTGTAGATGACCAGCATTGCCAGCAGCGTGGGCACGAAGGCACCTTGCCTGTCGCCCGATATGATGTCAATGGCATTGCTCTGGAACATTGGCGCAATTGTGCCGCACAATGTGCCGAACAGCACGACGCCCAGCATCCCCAACAGCAACAGCCTCTCCTTGAGAAAATATGCGGACAGTTTTCGGAGCGCACCTTTTATGTCCTCCGCCTTGCTGTAGGGAGCAAATGGGCCGCCTCTCATTGGCCCTCGTTGTGGTGTATGCCATGTCCTAGCCATTTGCCACCTCCTCCGTGTCCAACTGGGACTGGCATATTTCCTTATATATATTGCAGCGTTGCAGCAACTCGCCGTGGGTGCCCTGGTCGGCAATTCTTCCCTGGTGCAGCACCACGATCTTGTCTGCATTCCTTATGGAGGCTATGCGCTGCGCCACAATCAGCCTGGTCAGTTTTGGGCGGGCCTGCGACAGTGCGCTGTAGAATGCCGCCTCTGTTTTCAAGTCCAGGGCGCTGGTGGCATCGTCCAGCAGCAGTATATTGCCGCTTTTTGCGATGGCCCGTGCCAGTGCGATGCGTTGCTTCTGCCCGCCAGAGAGGCGTGCTCCACGCTCTGCGACTTTCGTGTCGAAGCCACCTTGCGTGCCTTCAATGAAGTCCCTGGCCTGTGCTATGCTGGCTGCCTCATATATCTGCTCCTGTGTAAGGCCGCTGTTGCCGAATGTGATGTTGTCTCGTATGGAGGCATTGAACAGTTCGCTTTTCTGCAAGGCATACGCAACGGTGCCGCGTAATTGCTGGAATGTGTAATTGCGCACATCCACGCCTTCCAGCAGCACCTGCCCCTCGTTGGCATCATAGAAGCGCAGGATGAGGTTCAGCAACGTGGTCTTGCCGCTGCCAGTTGCTCCAACTATGGCAGTGGTCTTGCCTGGTGGTACTGCCAGGCTGATGTGGCTCAGCACATCCTTGTCCATGCCAGGATACCTGAATGAGACATCCCTGAATTCCAGTGCGCCAGGCTGGCTTGGCTCCGCCCCTTCGCCTTCCGCAATGCCTTGCTCCGTGGCAAGCAGGGACTTTATTCTCTGCCAGGAGGCCCTTCCCCGCGTTATGCCATGGAACAGCATCGTCAGCATGAGTATGCCGTTGAGCAGTTGCGTTGTATAGGTCAGCGCCGCCATTATGCCGCCTGGTGTCACACGCCCAGAATGAAACAGCCCGAATCCAAAATAGAGAATCAGCACCGCCACGGTGTGCATGATGGCGTGCATGGCAGGATGCAGCATGGCAAAGGACAGCAGTATCTTCAGTTGCGTCTTCACCAGTTCGCCGTTCGCCTTGCCGAAGCGTATCTGCTCGTATGCTTCCCGTACGCATGCCTTTATGACACGTATTCCGCTGATGTCCTCCTGCAATATGCCGTTCAATGCATCGAGCCGCTCCTGCAAATGGGTGAAGAGCGGACGTACCCTGGATATGCAAAGCACCAGGCATCCCACCAGAAAGGGCAGGGCACAGGTTACTATTATGCCAAAGGTCACTTCTATTTTATATAGGAAATAGAGACTGCCGCAAAGAAGGGACAATGTGCGCACTTCGCCGCGAATGAACAAGGCAATCATGTTCTGGATCTGTGAGACGTCGTTGGTCATTCGTGTTATGAGTGCGCCAGAGCCAATGCCTTCCACCTGGCTATAGGGCATTCCCATTATGCGGCGGAAACATTCCATTCTCATTAGGTTGCCTGCGTTCTGGGATGTGAGATTGACGAACAGGTTGTTCAACGACCCGCAAATGCCGCCAAGCAAACCCATGGCTATCATGGTGAGCCCTAGCCGCATAAGAATGGCACCGCCATTGTCGGCCAGCACGCCCTCGTCAATGACACGTCGCATCAGGGCAGGCTGCATCAAGTCAAAAAACACCTCGCACCCCATGAACAGCACCGCCAGCGCTATGAACGGGGTGTATTTGGCTAGATATTGCCAGATGTTGGACCTGTGGGGCATTGTAGTGGACTGTGGTCTGTGGACTGTTTGTAATTTTGCTGGCTACTGTAATGCGATTTATTCCTAAATTCAAGTGGCAAGTTCCTCTGTTCTGCGCGTGTGCGCAGAACACATAAAAATGCATATATGGGCTTGTAATATGTTTACGTGGGATTAAATTATCGCGTTTTTCTTTCATTTGGGGTGTATTTTGCACCAAAATGATGATGGTACGGGAGATTTTCAAAATGGTTTTTTTGAATATTAACAATAAAATTGAGGTAAAGGAGAGACTTGCGGCGCCTAAGGAGAACGCTGTAGGTCAAAACTGAGAAGGAGAAGCAGAATGACTAGTGGAAACCAGCTAAATGCTAGCGGAGCAGGTACACTGCGCCGCTTGTTTGCTGTCCTCTTGCTGTCTTTGAGCATTGGGGCATTCGCCCAGGATGCGCAGAAATCCGCAGTGGATACAGCACAGCAGGCAGTAAATGATGCAAAGGCCGAATTGAAGGTGCTGGAGAACAAACTCAAGGCCTCCAGCTCGGAGAAGAGCAAGTGCTTGAAATCCGTCGAAAAGGCTGAAAAATCAATCAAGAAGGCAGAAGATGCCCTGGCAAGTGCCTCCAAAAAGGCGGCTACCCAGGCTCAGAAGCTAGGACTTGCCAAGGACGATGCTGACAAGGCAAAGCAACAGGCAAAGCTTGATGTGTTGAACGCAGATGCCAAGGCGAAGAACGATGCTTTGGAAGAGGCCAAGAAGATTGCCACGACCATGAAGGACAATGCCAGCAAGGTGGATGCCGATTATGATAAGGCATTCAAGGATGTCCAGGATGCCAAGGCCAAGCTGGCTGCCGCAGAGAAGAATCTGACGGAAAAGAAAGCCGAGGCAAAGCAGGCTGCGGCAAAGATGGCAAGTGACGCAGCAGCCAAGGTGAAAGCCGCCAAGGAGGCCAAAGCTGCCAAGGAAAAGGCCGACAAGGAAGCCGCCGCAAAGGCATTGGCTGAGAAGAAGGCTGCTGAAAAGGCCGCTAGGGAGGCTGAAATACAGGCCGCCGCACAGAAGAAGGCCGAGGAAAAAGCCGCTGCTGAGAAGAAGAAGGCTGAGGCCAAGGCTGCCAAGGAAGAGGCCTATAGGAAAGCTGCTAAGGAAAAGGCCGAGGAAAAGGCCGCCGCTCAAGCCGCTGCACAGGCCGCCGCACAAAAGAAACTGGAGGCAGATCCTGTAGCCAAGAAGAAGGCCGAGGAGAAGGCCGCAAAGCAGGCAGCAAAGGAAGCCGCCGCAAAGAAGAAGGCCGAGGAGAAGGCCGCGAAGAAGGCAGCAAAGGAAGCCGCCGCACAGAAGAAGGCCGAGGAAAAGGCCGCAGCTGAACAAAAGAAGATGGAAGATAGGGCAGCGGCAGCCGAGGCACCTGTCAAGAAGACCCCAAACGTTTATGTTGTTCCATGGAAAGCAGCCCAGGATGACGAGCCAGCCAAGATGTCTGGTGGCAAGAAGATCAATGCCAAGGCAGAGGAAGTTGATAAGAATGACGATTCCGCAGTCTGCCCGCAGTTCGTGGTGGCCATGGTCTCCGGTGACAAGAAACAGATCGAGAGCATGAAGCTCTGGGAAGATTGGTCAAGCTATATAGTATTTAATAAGGTAACAGTCAAGCAAGTCCGCGCATTCCATGCAAAGCTGTTGAAGGCAGTCCAGGACAAGGGCTACATCTTCGCGCAGATTGTGTTCCCGACACGTACATGGGAAAACGGCATCTTCGTTGCAGTCGTGGATCTGGGCAAGGTCGGTGACATCACCGTCAAGAACAGCAAGCACTACTCCGCAAAGCAAATCGCCAGTGCTCTGGAGAGCAGCGATGGGCGCTTCAATTACACCGATGTTCATAATGAACTCTTTGGCTTGAACGCACGCCCCGACTTGAAGATCAATACACAACTCCAAACCGAAAAGGTTGATGGACGTAGAATCATCAATGCGGAACTGGATGTGAAGGACAGCCTTCCAATCCACGCCGCAGTCGAACTCAGCAACACTGGCAGCAAGGACAGCGATTCAGATTGGCGTATCAGGGCTACACTTCAGCACCTGAACCTGACCAGGCATGGCGATTCCCTTACTATCGACTATCTGACTGGCGGAGACATCGCTGACAACCTCAACGCCTTCAGCGGCAGCTATTTCCTGCCTATCAATGACAGCAATCGCCTCAACGTATATGCTGGATGGTCTTCAAGCACGGCGGACGATGTGCTGCCAGAACTCAATGTCCGCGGTCGTGGATGGTTTGCGGGCGCTGCATTTACTCATACACTCTATTCGACAGAGCTTCACAATGTGGAATTGAGCCTTGGATGGTTCTACCAGAAGTATGAGCAGTTCCAGGATTTGAATGGCGAAAGGTATGAGGACAATGACGACCATACGGTCAGCATGCCTTCAATTACCTTGGGCTACTCTTCCAAGATGTTCGATGAATTTGGTGGACGTAATTTCGCGAGTATTTCCGTGAAGCAGAACAGGGCTGGCCAGTATGGTTCGTCTTCCGCCCGTAAGTTCACTGAAACCTCTGGCGGCAAGACAGATGGCGACTTCAAGATTTGGACCTTGTCCCTCGCACGTTTCCAGAGACTCTTCTCGGGTGAAGACAGACCTGGCAAGTGGACGCTGTTCACGAAGGCGTCCGCGCAGATCGCTTCCGATGGTCTGCCGACAATTGTGCGCGACTACGTGGGTGGCATGAACAGCGTCCGCGGTTATCGTGAAAACGAACTTGGCGGCGACAACTCATTCGTCGGCAGCATTGAATTGCGCACTCCTCTCATGGAGAACTTCATTCCTGGTCTCAAGAAGGACAAGGAAGAACTTAAGAAAGGCAACAACGACTTGACGCAGCACCGTCTGCAGCTTGTCACCTTTACCGATATGGGCTATGTTTCAGAGCGCCACAAGCAGGGTGCCAGCGATGACCAGGGCTTCTGGTCAGTTGGCGCAGGTCTGCGCATGGGCTTTACTAAGTATGCCCAGATGTCACTTGATTATGGCTATCCAATCCTCGAGGCATCGGAAGATACCCCGAATGATGGACGCCTCCACCTCTCACTTCAGTTGCAGTTCTAAAAAAGGGAGGGAACAAATATTATGAGAAACACATTGAAGAATTTCAAATCATCAAAGGCAGTCAAGGCACTTAGCCTGTTCCTTACAAGTGTGCTGGTATTCTCGCCTACGGGCTTGATAGCTGGTACTTTGCCGACTGGCCACAGGGTGGTCTCTGGTGCGGTCTCCGTTCGCACCAACGGCAATACAATGAACATAACCCAGGGTTCCCGCAAGGCCATTGTCAATTGGCAGAGCTTCAGCATCGGCGAGGAGAACATCGTCAATGTCATCCAGCCCTCGAGCCTGGGCAAGGCCGCCATGCTGGCCCGCGTCGTGGGAACTGACCCATCCGACATTCTTGGTCAGCTGAAAATTGACCAGACCATGTATCTGGTGAACCCCAATGGCGTATATTTTGGCGCCAATTCACGCGTTGATGCGGGCGCGATGTTCGCTGCCTCCACATTGGAGATCTCCGATGCGGATTTCCTGGCTGGAAACGACATCTTCTCTGGCGGCAGTGAGGAGGCCGTCATCAACCAGGGCCAAATTAACGCCCAGGCAGCCGCTCTTATCGCCAACAAGGTGGGTAACACTGGCGCCATCAAGGGCACAAAGCAGGCCACATTGCTGGGTACCCGCGAAGTCGAACTCACTAACTTCGGCGCAGACGCGAAGCTGACCCTCAGGTTCGGTGAAGAGAAGGCAAACACCACAGTCATCAACACTGGTGACGTCTTCGCTGGCGGCGACGCCATCCTCTTCTCTGATGGTGGCTGGACTGACAACTCAAAGGCAGAATCACCGCAAAAGATGCGGAAATCAGTGGTAAATACGTTGATCTGCTCAATCTCGGCACAGTCAATTCCGAGACGCTGCTCATCGACCCAGTGGGTACGCTGACCATCGGCGCTTCCACCACAAGCACCATCAATTACGTTAGCGATTCAACCACTCATTCAGACACGAATCCAAACGGGGCAGGTGATTATTGGACTATTAGCCAAGTCGGCGTTACAGCCGATCCTAACATTGGTGGTACGGATGATCACCAGACAACTGGCGCAGCAGTGAATGCAAATTCCTCTTCATACGACAGCGGATCATACGCGAGTTACACTGATGTGGTAACCGCTGCTGGCACCCCGGCCGTGGACACTGCCTACAGCATCACCAAGGGTGACTTTGACGCATTCCTGGCCGCCCATTCAGGCTCTGGTGTGACTGTCGAGTACAGCAACATCGTTCTTGCCAACAACCTGACTATCTCAGGCTCCACAAACACCTCATTGACACTCAAGACCACAGATGCCAGCATCACTGTTGGCACAGGCGTCACAGTTACTGGCGTGGGCAACTTGATTCTTGACACGGCAAAACTGGCTGGTGGCGGCGATTTGACCGCCAGCGGCGACATCACTGTCCAGAACATCAAAGAATTCGATAACGTTGCATTGACAGCTGGCAGCGTGGGCTCTGGCCATAGCCTGACAGTAAGCGGCACCGAAATTGGGGTGACCAATCCTGTCACATTTACGGCTGATAGCGTTTCACTGAGCAACTTCAAAAATGGTACCGATCCAGCAAATCTTGTCACAGTCGAGACCAAGAAGTTGACTGCCGCAACCAATGATTCACTTATTGTATATGCCAAGGGTGGTCTTAGCGACAGCACATCCTCTGTTGCTGCAGATGTATTGACATTTAGTTCAAACGGCAATGTCCTGGGCACATTCGAGGGTACGACTTCCGCAGACATCGATTTGACAGGAAATTTTGAAGGTGCAGTCACATCAGCTGCACTTACCCTCACAACTACTGGCAACGTGAACATGACCACGGGTTCCAAAGTTGATGCCCTGACCCTTACCCAGAATGGCACCACCAAGGACTTCGCTCTGGATAATGGCACCAATGTTCTCACCATCAATGACATTACTGGCGATTTCAACAATGTCAGCATCACGGCTGGCAACATCACAACTGCTGGTGGAGATTTCAGTGCGGCTCAGGTTGACATCAGTGCTACCAAGTTTGACGGCACCAACATGACCATCACAGCCCCAGTCCTCAATGTCACCAACGAAGCAGCGGCTGATACCCATGCAGTGTTTTACACGAATGGCAGCATCGACGTCATCAACTACACAGCCACAAACGATGAGGCCGCCCTGACAGTGGTGAATGACGGCGACGTGACCTTGAAGGTGAACAGCGACGTCTATACACTTAACGCCAGTTCCACAGGCGTTCTCACTCTGGACACAGATGTCACCACTACCAATGCCACCGCCCTTGTCCTTAGCGGCGCCGATGGTGTTGTTGCAAAGAACATCACCAGCAAAGGCGACATCAACATCACTTCAGCCAATGGCGACATTACAGCTGGAATTCTGGATTCTGACACAGGCATATTCTACTTTAATGCGAAAGGTGCCGTCGAGGCGACCAACCTTACTTCCGCCAGTGCCGATACTGCATTGATCAACCTGGCCGATGCATCAAGCGTTTCATTGGCATCCGACAGGGATTCCGTCACCATCAATACTCTGCCAGCTGAAATCACCGGTGACTTTGCCTTTGTGGCAGCTTCCTCCAATGTGGCTTTGGCAGGTGAACTCAAGGCGGCCAATGTTGACATCACCGCCAAGTCCTTCACAACTCCTGAAAATGTCACCACCACTGGCGATTTGGCAATTACCGCAGCTGACGGCAATGTTGCGCTGAATGGCGTTACAAAAGTCGGTGGCGTGTATGCCATTGATGCCTCGGCAAACGGTGCTGTTACAATTGCAGACGCGCAGGATGTCATCAAGGACGGCAGCTCCATAGCCGCCAAGGACGCAATCACCATCACTACTACTGCTGATGACCTGGCAATTGGCGCCGCAACCATCACAACCGAAGGCGCGGTGGCAATAGGCAATGGCACGAAGGCAGCCGCCAGTTTGACTGGTGCTGAAGTAACGACGGCTGGCAATGTCACGGTCTATGCCCAGACGATTGCAGACGCCACCATCGATCCAGCAAATGTTGATATCCATGCTGACAGTGTGACTGGTACAACCATTGAGGCAACGGCCCAAATCGACATCACGGAATTGACAGCCAACAATGGCGTTGTTGTGACAGACATCACAGTTAACTCCCCAATCGTCAACATCGATAAGGCCAATGGTGTGGATCTTACCTCCACCAGCGCTCTTGACACTATGATCACCGTAAATGCTCAGGCCACTTCCACTGAACCAATTTCAATCGCACAGACTGGAGCAGGTGCCCTTGTCGCCGATATCACTGCCGCGTTGGTGGAGGAAATTTCAGTCTCCAGCACAGCAGAAAAATCAATTAGTGTCAATATTTTGGCACCCAAAGCGGCTCTGACAATTGATGCAGCAGGCGGTGCCTCTATGGTTGCAGGTTCTGACGTCAAATCCGTAGACATAACTGCCACAGGCAATGTTGTTATTAACGATGAGAATGCTCTAACTATCACAGGTGTAACTACACAAGGTGACGTTACAGCCACAATGGGCGGTGCCGCCACTATCAATGGTGCAGTCAGCGGCAAGGATATTGCCATCACTGCAACTGCCATTGACGGCAGTGGTGAAATCGCACCCACTGGCACTCTTACCCTGGAGGCTACAGCCGCTGGCATTGAGGCTACTATTAATAAGAATAGTGGCATAGCAATCACAGCAGTTGGCGATGTCAACATCACCAATAATGCCACTGGCAATGTGACAGTCACCAGCCTGGAATCAACAGGCGGCTCCGTCACCTTCGCCCAGGCGGGTGAAGGCACACTTACCCTCGACAATGGCGGTGCCACAGTGGTCTCCGCTGATGCCAACATCACAATCACGACTGATGGTTCAATTCTGGCTAATGACGAAATCATTTCCAACACGGCTGGCAACGTTTCACTCACTGGCAAGGCTGGCATCACCGCAAATGGGGAAATTACCGCAACCGCCGGTTCGGTGGAACTCAATGCCGAAAATGGCGCAGTTACGACGACTGCCGTGATCAACGCTGAAAATGACGGTGCTGACGCCATCACCATCTTGGCACACGACGCCATCAATGTGGCCGATCTTAATGCAATTAAAGGTAACGTAAGTGTTGACAGTACTGACGGCGCAGTTTCATTGGCTCAGGTTGATGCGTCTGGCGATATCACCGTCTTGGCTGGCTCCAATACACTCGTCGAATACAATGTTGACATCACCTTGGGTGGTGCGATCTCTGGCGCAAATGTGACACTGCAGGCCGACAACAAGGTCAACATCGTTGACAATACAATCGAGGCCACCGTTGGCTATGTTGACATTGACGGCAAGGTAATCACTTCCACTGACGCCGCAGCCACAATCACTGCAGCGACCAATGTGGATGTGAACGCCACCACTGGCAAGATTGACCTGAAGGGCGCAGTCGAGGCCACAGGTAACATCACCATTGACAGCGCTGAGGAGAGCGTGACCGCAGCGGCTCTGACCGCTGGCGGCACCGCCACCGTGAAGGCTGGCAGCAACGCGATGACCAACACCGACGCTAGCGTCAGCCTGACTGGCGCAGTCAGCGCCACTGGCGTTGTGGTTGCAGCAGACAAGGACGTGACCGCAGACAAGACCCTCGAGGCAACGGCCACAAACGTGGAAATCACCGCTGACGCTGGCAAGGTCGAACTTAAGGACAACATCATAGCCCAGACTAACGTGGCAGTGAAAGCCGCCACCGACGCCACAGCGAAGGGCACAGTCACCGCCACCGACGGCAACGTGAACGTGGAGGCCACGGCAGGCACCGCAGCCTTCGAGAAGGCAGTCAGCGGCAAGACTGGCGTCACCGCCACCGCTGGCACTGACATCACCACCACTGACGCAGCCACTCTGACCGCCGCTACAGGCGACGTGAAGCTGACAGCCGAGAACGGCAAGGTTGACCTGAAGGCCGCCGTCCAGGCGACTGCCGACGCCAATAGCGTGACAGTGAAGGCCGACAGCGTCAAGACCACCGACGCGGCGACCCTGAAGGCAGGCAAGGACGTTGATGTCACCGCCACCAACAAGATCGAACTGGCTGGCGCAGTGACCGCCACCACAGGCAATATCAAAGTTGACAGCGCTGAGGACAGCGTGAGCGCAGCCGCTCTGACCGCGACTGCCGGCACCGCCACAGTGAAGGCTGGCAGCAACGACATTACCAACACCGACGGCAGCGTCAGCCTGACTGGCGCAGTGAACGCCACTGGCATTGAAATCGCCGCCGACAAGGACGTGAGCACTGCGGCTCTAGCAGCCAGCACTGATGACGTGGCCATCACCGCCGCCACAGGCGCGGCCGTGCTGGGTGGCGATGTTGAGGCAGAGAAGAACGTGAGCATAACCGCGGCAACAGACGTGACCGCCAACGGCGCAATCACCGCCAATACCGAGGCAGTCTCCATCGAGGCAACTGCAGGCACAGCCACGTTGAACAAGGCAGTCGAGGCAACAGTCGGCGACGTGAACATCACCGCCGTAGCAGTCACCACCGCCGCTGATGGTACGCTGACCGCTGGCACGGACGTGGACATCGACGCCACAGGCGACGTGACACTGGCAGCCAAGGCGACAGCTGGACAGAACGTGGAAATCGAAGGTGCCAATGTGAGCGCAGACGAAATCGAGGCAGCCACAGACGTGACCGTTGAGGCCACTGCGAAGGCCACCTTCAACAAGGCAGTGGTCGCCACCGCAGGCAAGATCGACATCGACGCAGTCGAGGTTGAGAGCGTCGCGGCTGGCACACTGACTGCCGAGACCAATGTTGATGTGAACGCCACCACGGGCGCTATCACGCTGCTTGGCGCAGTCACCGCGAACACAGGCGACATCACAATAGACAGCGCGGAGAACAATGTGAACGTGGCTGGCCTGAGCGCCACCGCTGGCTCCATCACTCTTAAGGCAGGCTCCAACGACCTGACCGATACAACAGCTATAGTTGAACTGGCAGGCCCTGTCACAGCAGGCGTGAACGTGGTCATCGCAGCTGACGGCGACTTCACAGTCGCTGACGCACTGACCGCCGGCGACGGCGCCACCAACGGCTACGTTAGCGTGACCGCGGCCAACCTGGCGGTGAACGCCAACATCACCGGCGACGGCGCGGATGCAAACGGCAACGCAGTCGTCCTGACCGCCACCAAGGGCACAGTCACAGTTGACGCTGCTGCC
>JAFSTJ010000523.1 GCA_017450525.1 Victivallales bacterium
CCTTTTCTGGATTGCGCTTTGTCAGTTTCATTGCAATACCGCACAACTCTCTTGTTATGAGGCACATAAGCGCCGACCTTAGTAAATCCGTCAAGTCCCTGCGCATAAATTCATCGCAGTCAATTTCCGCCAGTTTGGCAGCCTTCTGGAAGAATACGGGATCCAATTCCAGGTTCTGGTACTTTATGGCGCACTCGCTGTACAATTCAGCAGGACTCTTTTTTGCCAGGTTCTTGAACGAGGTCAGCAGATTGAAATGGTTGCTGTAAATACCCTGATACAGCCGTTCCGTGCCGAATACCCAACTGTTCGCGGCGAATGGCTTCTCAGTCAATTGCCAAAGTTCCAGCATGGCAGGAGCATATTCCTTGCCATACCTATCCTGGCAGAAGGCCTCCAGCGAGAAATCCTCGCCAGAGGACTTTTTTGCAAGATACTCCAGCAGCAGTGGATTGGAGTGGCTGTTCTCGCTCCAGATGACCATGCCCTTGCAGAAATTGTCGTCCTTCGCATGACGGAACATCTCATCGCAGCGCCTGAAATCAAAGAACAGGTCATTCTGGGGCTCGTATGCCTGGAATATGCCAAAAATCCATGGGAAATGGCCTGGCAATCCCCAATTGAGGAAATTGTTGCGGTGGCAGCCGCTGTCCGTGGTGTAGTCCAGCACAATGGTGTTGTCTGGATCCAGTTCTTTCAGGAAATCGCGGACTTCCTCCGCTGTCCACCTGAACATGAAGTCCCAGCCCGCCACCAGAAGCGGCGCATTGGGATAGTCCTTGCGCAGTTTTCTGGCAAAGGCACGGAACACGGCTTTCTTTGTTGCGAAATTCTCCTCGCGGGAGCCAAATGCGCGCTCTGCAAGACCAATGGTGTGGAACAGTTCGGGGCGGCCATAGTGCTTGATGTGAGCTTTCGTCAATTCACAATAGCGGTCTATGTTTTCCTCCTTGCCGCAATCCCATACCTGCGTTTCAGGACGCGCATAGTTGGTTGAACTCTGGTTCATGAAGTCAGGCTTGAAATGCTCCAGAAATGCACGCGGCGTATGGCTGTACCAATGCGTCATGGGGCCAATGTCCTCAGGGTGCATTAGCCCACGCTGGAACGCATAGTCCAGCACGTCCTTGCGCAACTTTCCGCGATATTGCAATGAAATCAGTTCAGTGCGGTCATTGTAACTGCGTTCCACCGCCTCTGGAGCAGGACCGTCTGTAGGCGGATATGGCACCACATCTGGGAACGCCTTCTGGAACAAGTCATCCTGGCCTGTTCTCAGCATAAACAATGAGAAATGCTTTTTCAGCAGGAAGTCGATTTCCTGCTTCCAGGTCTCCAATGTCCAATGTTCAGCCTGGAAGCGGTATAGCGAGCGATGGGCGAAATAGCGCATGCCGCGATACTTCTTGCTGAAGTGCTTGACATAGTGTATGCCCTCAATGGGCAACGTGTCAAGATGGGGGATCATGTCCCCGTCCCAGAACCAGCGGCATCCGCAGAAGCGTTCAAAATACTCATATACTGCATAGATAAGACCGCGGATATTGCCGCCTGCAAAAAGCAACCTGCCATTTGCGCCGCTTATGCAGAAATCATCCGTCCCGCACCTTACTTCCTTTGCATCAAGACTGAAGTCAGGCTCTATTCCCTTTGCGCCTGTACTCGCAACTAAATCGCGGAATATGTCGTATGGTATTTCAAACATGTTCTTGCTCATTCTTGCCTTACTATTTTGAATATATTCCTTTTATCCACAGATTGTCACAGATTTACACAGAAATCAAAGACATATAATCTGCGACAATCTGTGTAAATCTGTGGATAATAAACAATCAGTGAATCTGTGCTGCAATTTCACGCCATTTGGCCAGCAGGCGAGGAGCAGTTCCCTTGGAGAATGGGTTAGAGCGTGGCGCGGTCTCATAGCCGCCTCGCCCATAGTTCCAGGGATTCGGGATATAGCCGCTCAGATTCTTTGTCTGCCCAGTCCAGGACAAAGTTGCCACCAGGCAGGTTCTGTCCGCAAATATGTTCTTGCGCAGGCACAGACCGATTTCGGTGAATGGTTCGCTTGGCAAGGAGGCAATGACTGCGTTCTCTCCAAAGGCAATGCCAACCAGAGGGAAGAACATGGGATCCTTGTTCTCGGACTGGATGAGCAGCCTTTCCGCAAAGTATTTCAGCACGGCTGGTGCTCCCTTTGCCAAGTCCTCGCTAGTGAATGCCTTGCCTTCCTCAAAATGCACATCGGCATATTTCTGGACAGTCTTCTTTGCGGCGGCTATTTCCTCTGGTGACACCTCGCGTGGCATGCTTTCCGCCGTGCCGCTAAGCAATTTCCAGCCATCGCCCTTCACTGGCGTCATATTGGCAAGCGCCGCCTCCACGCTCTCCGCGTAGCCCAATCCAATGCGTTTTGCCTCTCCGTAGTTGGTCTGGTCCATATCTGTACGCACATCAAAATGATTGATGTTGCCAGACGCACCCAGAAGTGAGAACACCATGTTGACTCCAGTTTCAGCCATCAGTTTTTCGCGGAGAAAGTGGTGCCAGTCCGCCGACACGCCTGTGCCGCCAACCGTGTCGGAATGGTTGACAATGCTGCACAGTATGACATCGTCCTTGCCGTTGCGGCGAATGGATAGCATGGGTATTTCAGGGTCGATGTCGCCCTCGGGGCGCACAATGTCAGGATTCAACTTGCCAGGATTTGTCACCACGGTACCATTTTTCATCCAATACCTTCTATTGAAGAGGAAGCGGCTGTCCCTTGCCAGTCCCTGATACAATTCGCCTTCGCGCATGTCCGCCATTGCCTCCAGCAAGGCATCTGCACTCTGTTTGAACACAAACTGCCTGTACTCTTCGCTATGTTCATTGTTACCTGGGCACATGTCAGGCGCCGTATGGGTGTGGATTGCGGAAAACAGCACATTATCCTTGCTGAAACAGGTTACGCCGCGCTTGCTCACTTCCGCAAGTATCGCCTCGCAGGCATTCGTTGCCATGTTGAGCAAATCAAAATGCAATATCGCAGCAATGTCCTTGCCGCTGCGGAACACAATCGCCCTGACTTCAATATCATCCAGAACCCTGTCCCACATTCTCTTGCTGAAATAGCCAGCCAGCGAAATAGGAACCTGTGGATTTAAAACACGCTTCGCAATGCCGTAGTTGATTTTCATAGTCGCTTCTCCTTGGTGTTGATGAATGCGGGAGTAATATAGCATGTGGCAATGACCGCGTCCACGTCACTACGGCCATAAGTAATGCCCCCCCAACTGGGACTAATGGGACTAATGGGACTAATGGGACTTATGGGACGGAAAAGCTGGAAAATTGCATCTAAGTCCCATTAGTCCCATTAGTCCAAATAGTCCCATTAGTCCCATTAGTCCTGGTGGGGGGAAAGCCCCGCTACCCATAACGATATTTTTTTATCAAATAGCGGGCTATTGAGTTGCAAATGGGATAGTTTGGATTATCTTACGCCCGAAAGTTTTCAAATAGTTTTTTTATAATGTATGCGCACTCGCTGCGCATGGAGTTGTTCAAAATTAACAAGGGACTAAAAATGTGTGATGGCAAGTTGTCGGAAGGCGCAGCTGCGAAGTTTGAAGAGCTGGGCGCTTTCATTGAAGGTCTTGGCATTGACCCGAAAAACGAACGTCGCCGCGGCTACCTGATCCAGGTGCTGCACAAGGCGCAGGAAATCTTCGGGTATCTGCCCCGCGAAGTTCAGGCATTCGTCGGTAAGAAGTTGTATCTGCCCGAGGCGGCAGTTTCTGGCGTGGTGAGTTTCTATAATTTCTTCACCACAGAACCCAAGGGCAAGTACGTCATTGACGTATGCCTGGGAACAGCATGCTACGTGAAGGGCTCTGAAACAGTATTGCAGGAGCTGGAGCGCGTCCTGGGAGTCAAGGCGGACACAGTCCCCACGGCGGACGGTTTGTTCTCCATCACTGCATTGCGCTGCGTCGGCTGCTGCGGTCTGGCGCCCGTGATGCGCGTCAACGGTAAGGTTTATGCAAAAGTCACCCCCGCCAAGGCACGCGAGGTGGTTGAGGAAATCAAGGCCAAGGAGGCTAAGTGATGAATAAGATTACAAGCAAGGCCGACTTGATGGCCATGTACGACTCCGAAAAGGTCAAGCTGACGCTGCGCCTCGCAGGAGCCAAGGCAGATTCCAAGAAGAAAGACATTCTCATCTGCGGCGACACAGGATGCCTGGTCTCCGACAGTAAGGCTATAATCGACAATCTCCGCGCCGAAGTCAAGGCAGCAGGCCTTGAAGCCGACGTGAACGTGATCCAGACTGGTTGCTTCGGCTTCTGCGCACAGGGCCCAATCGTCAAAATCATGCCTGACAACGTGTTCTACGTAAAGGTCAAGCCAGAAGACGCAAAGGAAATCGTGCAGAGCCACATCGTGGAGCACAAACTGGTTGAGCGCCTGGTCTATGTGGAGCCCACTCTGAAGGCCCAGATTACGGACAGCCAGGAGATGCCATTCTACAAGAAGCAGCAGCGCATCGCCCTGCGCAACTGCGGCGTCATCGCTGAAGAGAACATCAACGAATACATCGCGGCAGAAGGTTTCCAGGGCCTGGCAAAGGCTCTTACCGAAATGAAGCCAGCTGATGTTGTTCAGGAAATACTTGATTCAGGTATCTGCGGTCGTGGTGGTGCAGGCTTCCCAACTGGTAAGAAGTGGAAGATCGCTGCAAGCGTCCAGGCAGAAGAAAAGTACATCGTCTGCAACGCTGACGAAGGCGACCCAGGCGCATTCATGGACCGCTCCATCATGGAAGGCGACCCCTGCTCCATCATCGAAGCAATGGCCATCGGCGGCTATGCCATCGGCGCACAGAACGGTCTCGTCTATATCCGCGCAGAATATCCTCTGGCGGTCTATCGTCTGCAACTGGCCATCGACCAGGCTCGTGAACTTGGCCTGCTGGGCAAGAACATCATGGGCACAGGCTTCAACTTCGACATCAACATCAAGTTGGGCGCAGGCGCCTTCGTCTGCGGTGAAGAAACTGCTCTGATCCACTCCATGGAAGGTCTCCGCGGCGAGCCCACCACCAAGCCACCATTCCCGGCCAACATCGGCGGCGGCTACTGGGGCTGCTCCACCAACGTGAACAACGTTGAAACCTACGCCTCCATTCCAATCATCATGCGCAAGGGCGCAAAGTGGTACTCCAAGATCGGTAACTGGAAGCCCGAACTTGATGAGAACGGCCACTTCGTGAAGACCATCAGCGGCAATGCGGGAACCAAGGTGTTCGCGCTGGCTGGCCAGGTCAACAACGTGGGCCTTGTCGAAGTCCCAATGGGCACAACCCTCCGCGAGATCATCTATGAAATCGGCGGCGGCATCGCTGGCGGACGCGAATTCAAGGCAGTTCAGACCGGCGGTCCATCCGGCGGATGCATCACCAAGGAAAACCTGGATACTCCTATCGACTACGGCTCACTCATGAAGATCGGTTCCATGATGGGTTCTGGAGGAATGATTGTCCTCTCCGACAAGGACTGCATGCCCGCAATGGCAAAGTTCTACCTTGGCTTCACCAAGGACGAATCCTGCGGCAAGTGCACACCATGCCGTATCGGAACACGCCGTATGCTGGAAATGCTGGAGCAGATCTGCGACGGCACAGCCACGGAAGAGACACTTGTCCAACTCGAAAAACTGGCAAACACCATCCGCGACACTGCTCTGTGCGGTCTGGGACAGACGGCTCCAAACCCGATCCTCTCCACACTCCGCTACTTCAAGGACGATTACATCGCCCACGTCAGGGACAAGAAGTGCCCAGCTGGCACATGCTCCAAGCTCTACACGCTGAAGATCACCGATGCCTGTATTGGATGCACAAAGTGCAAGCGCAACTGCCCAGTCGGCGCCATCTCTGGTGAACTGAAGCAGAAGCATGTCATCGACGTCAGAAAGTGCATCAAGTGCGGTGCCTGCATAGACGGATGCCCCAAGAAAGCCATTGTCAAGGAATGAGGAGAGATAAGAAATGAGTGATGTAACCATTAAAATCAACGGAAAGCAAGTTTCTGTCCCCTCTGGCTCCACCATCCTGGAGGCCGCCCAGAAACTCAACATTAACATACCGACCCTGTGCTACTGCAAGGATCTGGGCTGCGGCGTGAGCAACAAGCCCGCTTCCTGCCGTATCTGCTTGGTGGAGGCCACTGGCATCCGCCCACGCCCGATTCTGGTTCCTGCCTGCGCAACGCCGATCACCAATGACCGCGTCGAAGTCTGGACCAACTCACAGCGCGCACTCAACGCACGCCGCACGGTTCTCGAGCTGCTCCTGTCCGACCACCCGAAGGACTGCTTGACTTGCCCCAAGAACCAGGACTGCGAACTCCAGCAGCTGGCCGCAGAATTCGGCATCCGCGAAATCGAATTCAAGGGCGCCACAAACCAGTTCCCAATCGACAACTCCAGCGAAGCCATCATGCGCGACCTTTCCAAGTGCATCATGTGCCGCCGCTGCGAAACCGTCTGCAACAAGGTTCAGACAGTCGGAACGCTCACTGGCAATGGCCGTGGCTTCAGCGCAAAAGTCGGCACCACCAGCATGATTCCTCTTGCTGACACATCCTGCACATTCTGCGGCCAGTGCGTGAACGCCTGCCCAGTAGGCGCAATCACTGGTATCAGCTATGTGAAGAAAGTCTGGGCTGCCATCAACGACCCAAGCAAGACCGTCATCGTCAGCACAGCACCAGCAGTGCGCGTTGCAGTTGGCCAGGAATTCGGCTTTGAGCCAGGCACCCCAATCACCGGCAAACTGGTGGCTGGTCTCCGTGCTCTGGGCTTTGACAAGGTGTTCGACACCAACTTCGCAGCTGACCTCACCATCATGGAAGAAGGCACCGAACTGATCGGCCGCGTAAAGGACTTCCTTGGTGCATTGAAGGGAGGCAAGAATGCTGCTGACGCATCACTCTCCGCCAAGCTGCCTATCCTCACAAGCTGCTGCCCAGGATGGATCAACTTCATCGAGCACAACTTCCCAGACCTGCTGGACATTCCTTCTAGCTGCAAGTCACCTCAGCAGATGTTCGGCGCCATCGCCAAGAGCTACTACGCAGAGAAGCTGGGCATCGATCCAAAGGATCTCATCGTTGTTTCAGTCATGCCTTGCCAGGCAAAGAAGTACGAAGCAGCACGTCCAGAATTCTCGCATGATGGCGTCCGTGACATCGATTACGTCGTCACCACCCGCGAACTCTGCAAGATGCTCCGCGAGGCAGGCATCAACCTGGCCAACATGGAAGATGACAAGTACGACAGCCCACTTGGCGAATCCACTGGCGCAGCCGACATCTTCGGCGTCACTGGCGGTGTTCTCGAGGCGGCTCTCCGTACCGTCTATTGCGTAATGAACCCAGGCAAGACTCTGGAAGGCGATGCCATCAACTTCCGCGCAGTCCGTGGTCTTGACGGTGTCAAGGAAGCCACAATCCAGGTCACACCAGATCTGTCGGTCAAAGTGGCAGTGGCATCTGGCCTCGGCAATGCCCGCAAGGTGCTGGAAATGGTCCGCGAGGATCGTACCCGCTTCCAGGCCATCGAAATCATGGCCTGCCCAGGCGGCTGCATCAACGGTGGTGGCCAGCCTTTCCTGCACGGCCATCGCGACCTGCTGGACAAGCGCATGAAGGGCCTCTATCTGGAAGATGCAAGCAAGCCTCTCCGTATGTCCCATCAGAATCCGGACATCCAGAAGCTGTATGCAGAATATCTGGGCGAGCCAGGCAGCGAAAAGTCGCACCACCTGCTCCACACCACATACCACAACAAATAAGGACTAACCTCCTTTAGTTGAAAAATCCCCCGCTGTTTTGCACGGCGGGGGATTTTTTTTGCGTTTGAGCGCAGAAGTTTCAAATAACAGGCATATCATATCATCGACATGTTATGACACTGAATTAAATTGCCGTTTATTTTTTAATTAGCCTTGCTTTTGTATAAAATTTACGTAAAATTTGCATTGAATAATTAAACGATTAATGTTTTATTTAGTGAAGCCAAGATGCAAAATTCTACATTAAAGGAAGTGAGCGCGGAGGCAGGAGTCTCGATAGCGTTGGCCTCCGTGGTGCTTAACAACAAGAGTGGTCGCATCAGGGCTTCTGCTGAAACGCGAGAACGGATATTGTCAGTTGCCAAACGTCTTGGATATGAGCCCAACAGGACAGCCAAGGCCCTTCGTTTTTCCAGGAGTTTCCTGATAGGCGCCATAGCTTACAATATTGACACCTCGTTTGTGCCTGAGATTCTCGCGGGAATTGAAGAATCCTGCCTGAACACAAACTACAATGTCATAATTTCTTCCTGCAACAACAACGAGGATTTTTTGACAAGGCTAAACAATTTTCGTCGTCACGGCATAGATGGACTTGTGCTAGTGGGCTACAATCCTTATTTGTTCAAATGCGACATACAGGAATACTATAGCGGCAAGATGGCGTTTGTAGGTTTTCCCTCATTGTATTCAAACTGCAGCAGTGTATATGTTTCCGCAGAAAAGATAGGCAAGTTGGCAGGGGAAGCGCTTTGGGGATATGGGCATAGGGAAATAGGATATCTTTGCTGTACCCAGGGGACTGGCAAACTGAAAGGTCTATTTTCTGTGGGTTTTCTTCAAGATGATTGTCATATACAGATGTGTTCCAACAGTTTTGAGAAAGGCGTCGAGACCGCGCTTAAGATGCTGAAGGAACATCCTGAAATCACGGGAATTTTTGCGGACAGCGACGTTCTTGGCCTGGCGGCGATGAAGGCGGGCATGCTTCTGGGAAAGCGCATTCCCGATGAACTGTCTGTCATTGGCACTGACGATTCCCTGTTCTGCCACTATGTCACGCCTGAATTGAGTTCAGTACGCCAGCCACGACGGGAACAGGGGCAAGTGGCGACAAGACTCCTTATGGACATGATAGACGGCAAACCACCTCAGAATGTTGTGCTTGACTGCGAGCTTGTCTTGCGGGGAAGCATGTCAAGTCGTAAAAAGTAATGATTTGTTTTAGATAGGTTTTGAAACGATTTCAAGTCAAAAAAGCTGGAGGTTAATTATGAAAAAGAGATTCACTTTGATTGAATTGCTGGTGGTAATCGCGATAATCGCTATCTTGGCGGCCATGCTGCTGCCCGCCTTGAGCAAGGCACGAGAGAAGGCCCGTTGCATCAACTGTGTCAATAACCTGAAGCAACTTGGCACGACAATGACCATGTATGCTGATGACAATGCGGATTACTTCGTAGCTTCGATGATGATGAATCCAGGCGGCGGAAACTGGACATTCGCATATTGGCCAAGTTTGCTTGAATACTACTCTTTCGGAAAGTTGGCGGCAGGAGGAGGGGAAATGGTGTTCCAAAAGACATTTGCCTGCCCTTCAGGAGGACCGCAGTTCAACACAAGCACAGAATTCCGCGACAGAAACTTCTACGGCATTGGCTACGCCTATCCCAAATATCTCTGGCACAAGGATAAATTGACAGATTCACAGTACAACAAGGGTCTTACGGTTTCCAATATCCGCAACCCATCGTCTTCTGTGTCATTACTGGACTACCAGGGGGCCATTGCCGCTGCTGGTTATGCACCTGTCTGGACATTGAGTTCGGCAGTGTATCCCCAGCAACCGCTTTACGCTTCAGTGCGCCATGGAAACCAGTGCAATATGCTGCACTTTGACGGCAGTGTAATAACGGAAAAGATGCTGTTCATCTATGGTGGAGACCAGAATGCGGTATTCCGTTCTTCTAATGAATATGATTTCCTCACTGGCCTCTGGGCGCAGTGATAGTCTGTGAATGTTCAGCCATGTGCTTATGGCGCTTTGTGGTGGTAACACATCAATTATCTAAAATCAAATTATGAAACCCATTCGTGACGCATATCTTGTTTTTGCGGGCATATTTTTGCTGATTGGCAATATGTCCTTGCAAGCAAGGCCGTTTGCCAATGTTCCAGTGATTGAGCATGTTCCCAGCGTGTCGCAGCTTTCTGATAGCAGGCATGTATTCTGGAAAAGTGCGTTGCACATAAGCGGTTTCACGGAATTCAACCAAGGTCGCAGCCCCAAATGGGACACTGAAGTCTGCATTGCGGCGAGCAAAGAAAACCTGTATGTGCAGATTTGCGGGCACATTGAGCCTGGAAGCAGGCGTGTGTCAGTTGAAAGCAAGCGTGACGGGCGTGTCTATCACGATGAATGCCTGGAACTTGCACTGGCTTATCCTGACGCTCCAGAGGGTGAATATTACCAGTTTACCATAAACACAAAGAACACCATTTATGATGCATATAAGGTTGATTCCAGCTGGAACAGCAATGCAGAGACAGCCGTGGCGGTAAGCAAAGGACAATGGTGGAGTGCAACACTGCGGATTCCCTTTTCGGATTTGGGCTTTGACAAGATGCCGCATTCCCTGCTTTGCAATGTGGCAAGGACCACGCTTTCACCTGAATCGGAGCAGTCCGTTCTTGTCAGAAGTTCCCGCAATCTGTTTTTCGGCAACATGAAGGAGGCGTTGCTGCTACGTTTCGGTGAAGATTTGCCTTCGGGCTCCTTTTATGAGACCAGCACAGATGAGGGCCGATTGATTCGAGCCAAGGCGCTTTCCCTGCCTTCTGAGAAGTTCGCTGATTTTTGTGTCAGTGTTCTTGATGCCCAGGGTAAAAAAGTATGCATGACAAAGGGACAGGTACGCTTCGATTCCTTGCAGACAGAGTTGAAAATCCCCTTTTTAAAGGACGGGAACTATACGTTCGACATATCCATGCTTCAGGCAAAAGAGCATCAGATTCCCGCCTATTACGGCGGAGGCACAAAGCCAAATGAGATGCTCAAGTCAGGTCAGAAGCCTGAGACATATATGCATTTCAGCTGGCCTGTCACTGTTGACAATGCGCCTCGCCTGGAATGTTCTGTCAGGCACAGAGATGAGGGGCGTATTCTGAACGCAGTGCTGACGCCGCGTTCTGTGTTCTGTTCGGATGAAGCGGAATATCGCCTGGCACTTTGGGATGAGGCTGGGAAAAAAGTCGTGCGTCAGCTTGGAAAAATCTCGTACAAGGAAGGTGCGCAGCTGTTTGAGTGCTCATTGGATGGGCTTCCAGAGCGAAGCAGATATCTGTTGAAAGCGGAATTGCACGACAATGGGGAGCTGGTGGCGGCTTCCAACACGAAAATGGCAACGCCGCCTTTCCCTGTATGGAAGGGCTATTCATCATGCGGCCCAGATGAGAATACAGTTCCTGCTCCATGGGGGCCAGTCTCCCTTGATGGGTTGACAGTCGAGTGCTGGGGACGCAAATATGAGTTTTCAGCAAGCAGTCCTATTCCTGTGCAGATAGTCTCGCAGGAAACGCAGTTGCTTTCACGCCCGTGCAGAATCGTGTCCAGTCCAGCCATAGAATGGAAACTGCAAAGTGCGCAAAAAATGAGCGCAAGCAAAGTCCGCCTTGATTATTCAGGCATCTGCGGTGGCAGCATGTTGAGCGCTTTCACCGAGATTTACTTTGACGGCACTGTTCGGACAGATTTGGAAATTCCAAGCGAAGCGGACTTGTCCCTCTTATACCTAGAGGTAAGCTATCGCAAGGAAATTGCGGATTATCTGCACTTCGGTCCTGGTGTCTTCGGAGGGATGCTCAACATACACAAATGCGACAGACAGGAAATGTTCCCTGTTATTCCCAATATTATGCTCCTCAATGACAATGTCGGGTTGGGGTGGTTTGATGGCATGCAGTTTGACTGGCCTTTGGCAAAACCAGACGAGGCTGTGAAGGTAACGCCTGAAAACAAGGAGACTGTCCTCCGCGTAAATTACATTGACGAAGCCAAACGCTATGAACGTAAAAGAAGATTCTCCTTTGGATTGCAGGCATTGCCAGCAAGGCCAATGCCTGCACGTGAAGAAGCCATGCGTCTATGCTATGCCGTACGCTATGGGGACGAGGAACGCATTGCCTGGCTCTCCTCCGTAGATTATCAGCCTCAAGGCAACATAGACATAAAGCGTGGTACAATTGAATTCAAGGTTCTTGTCCCCAAAGCAGGTGAGAGGGACAGGCTTGCACTCATATCACACGGCGATGCGAATCAGTTCAGCATTGAAATCGACGAAAGCGGTAGAATAATCGCCCACACACAGGAATATTGGTCTGAGAAATGGCGCCTGGCATCCAGCAAAGCAATGGAGCCAGGCAAGTGGCACAATGTCGCCTGTACATGGGGTGACGGAAGCATCGAACTGTGGCTTGACAACGGTGTCGTCGCAAAATCCGCGCAACCCGAGCTGATGAGGATATTTCCAGCCAACATCTCCATTGGAAGCAGGAATTGTGTCCTTGATGAACTGCGTATAAGCTCAATAAAGCGGGAACGCTTCGACAATGCGGAGCCATTGGTCGATGATGCCACATTGCTCTGCGACAACTTTGATTCGATGACTTATGTCAACGGGCGCAAGGCGACCATCCCGAAAAGGATTTCAGCCGAGGCGGAGTGCGGCTATATTCTGCCTGACACGAACATTGTGAAAGGCTTGCGCGGAAAGGCGGTCGGTCCAATGAAAGTCGCGCCACGCAGCCTAATCGAGGGCTATGCGGCTCTAGGCTTTCAGGCGATGTGCTATCACGCCAGCCAATACACTGATGAGGCCTTTGCTGGGCTTTACATCGCAGATGAAAAACGCTTCCGCAGTTCATTGAATGCCATCCACAAGGCGGGAATGAAAGGCATAATTTATGTCGGCAACGGCATTTCCACATACGATCGTGCTTGGGATGCGTATGCGGACGAATGGCTCATCGAACCTAGGATGACCCCATTTATTTCTGCCTCAAGGCCTTATGAGAAGGGCTATCAGGCCTGTCCCAGAAGCGGATACATACAATATTTTTTCCAGAGAATCGGCAAGCTTATGGATGATTATGGCATCGACGGAATATTCTTGGACGGAAGGCTTGATGCACAGTGCAGTAATGCAAGGCATGGGTGCGGCGTGGAGAATTTATCTGGCGAAAAAGTATCAGGGCGGGATGTATGGACCTGCTGGAGGAATGCATGGTGGCTTTACAACATCGTGCAAAGCCGCGGAGGATATTGCGAACAGCACAAGTCAGGCAACTGGAACATACCATCCTGTTTCTTCTGGAATGGCGTCTGGGAGGGAGAGCAGCTTATGGGAGTGCGCCTTAATGGGCGCAAGAGGCTGGAGCTTGTGCCACTGGAAGCGATGCGCGGCGAGATAAATGGCATTCCGTATGGCATGCCCTCACGCAACACGGCATATTCATACGCGCCATTCACACCTGTGGAAAATTGCACAATGAGCTTTGTTCATGGCACGACATGGACGATGACATACAGGATTGAGGAGGGACATGTCGTGTCACCATATTGGCATGTCCTTGAGAAATTCGGTGCATGCAAGCAGAACTTCCTTGGATACTGGGCGAAACAGCCTCCAGCAATGAAGACCTGTGATGAGCTCGTCAAGGTATCCGCATACGTCAAAAAGGGGCAAAGCCTGCTCATAGTCGCGAATTTCAATGAGGACAGTAAAAGGATTGCTGGTGAAATCGTCCTGAATCTGCAGGCTCTAAACATAAAGCATCCACGAATGAGAAATGCCTTCAGCGGTCAGGAGGTTCCTGTTTCGGCTGATGGGCGCTTTAGCATTGACCTGAAGAGTTTCCGCCAGGACTGGTTTATTGTTGAAGAGAAAAAATGAAAGAACTAGGCATCATCTTCTTTACGGCGCTGTTCATTGCATGTGCATTGATGGCAGCGGAAACTCCGATTGCGCTTTCCTTCTCCTTTGAAAACGGAGGCACAACAATTGAGGGAAAGCTTGTTCAAAAACGAAGAATACCAGGCATGAACCTGAAGTGCCGCGTCACGGCGTCTGACAAGGAACAGCCGCAGTCAGCGAACAACAATATCCTGCTGGGTGAATGGAACTTGCCCAAGAACGAGCCTCTGGTATTTCACAAGGAGACCTCTGACTTGCCAGAGCGGCGGCGCTATATATGCAAGGCCGTTATCATAAATGCGTCTGGAAAGGAGTTGTGCAGCGCAACAAGCGAATTGGCAACACCGCCAAATCCCGCAAACTGGCGCGGATTCAAAGAGGGCATTCCGACTGGGGAGGTTCCTTCTCCATGGACAGCGGTGCGTTTAAAGGGCAATGCGGTGTCTGTCTGGGGGCGCACTTTTTTATTTAAGGACTGCCCACTTCCATCACAGATTGTGTCGAAGAATGTTGAACTTCTGGCCTCCCCCGCAAAATTCCAGCTCGATCCTGCTCCAAGTGAATGGAAACTGCTGTCTTCCAGAAAGATTGATGACACAACGGTGCGCATGGAGTGGACAGGAAAACTAGCTGGAAAGAAAGCCTATAATGTGACAACGGAGATATATTTTGATGGCGTGATGAGACTGGAGTTTGGCATTCCAGAAGGGGTGACCGTCAACAGATATGCGCAGATTTATCCGATAAGAAAAGAGGTCGCGCGGAC
>JAFSTJ010000043.1 GCA_017450525.1 Victivallales bacterium
GCATATGTGCGCCAGCAGGTCAATGACCTGGGCGGTGGCATGCCACTGCTGAACTATGTTGAAAATGCCATGCCCGAACTGGAGGAACTGCACGATGAAATACAGCGTCTGGAGGCAATGCTGCCAAGCGCATCGGACAGTGACAAGTCCAAAATGCTGACGCGTCTGGGAGAGATGCAAAGCGAATACGAGCATAAGGGCGGATATGAATTGAAGAACCGCGCAGAGACCATTCTTTCTGGGCTGGGTTTCCAGGTAAAGCGTTTCCAGGATCCATTTGACAAATTCAGCGGCGGCTGGAAGATCAGGGCGGAATTGGCAAGAAACCTGGTGGCACAACCTGACATATTGCTGCTGGACGAGCCTACGAACTATCTGGATGTGCCCGCTGTCGAGTGGCTCCAGGATTTTCTAAAGGGCTTCCAGGGCACACTCCTACTCATCTCCCACGACAGATACCTGTTGAACAGCCTTACCAACGTAACTTTGGAGGTAATGGGTGGCAAGGTCACGCGCTACCAAGGCAACTACAATAAATACGTGGTTGACAGAGAGGCGCGTCACCAACAGCTTCTCGCACAGCAGAAGAACATAGACCGTCGCAAGGAACAGCTGGAACGCTTTGTGGACAAGTTCAGATACAAGGCAACCAAGGCAGCCCAGGCACAAAGTAGATTGAAGCAGCTGGACAAGCTGGAGGACGTGGAAATAACGCAGATTTATGTCAAGCCACCCAAGATAACCCTGCCAGTCGCGCCACGTTCAGGCAACGAGGTGCTCCGCATTGAAAACGCCTCCTTCAGCTACGATGGGCGCACGCCAATCTTCAGTAATCTGGATTTGCGCCTGGAACGTGGCGACAAGGCGGCGCTGGTCGGTCTGAACGGCATGGGAAAGACCACACTGCTGCGCCTCATAGCAGGCCAATTGAAACTGGACAGCGGCAAATTGTTCATTGGGCATGGCGTTATCATGGGCTACCAGTCCCAGGACTATATGGAGACCATGTCTCCTGAGAAATCCATTTTTGACACGGTACGTGAGGCATCAGCAGATAGGAGCGATGGCGAATTACGCAATATGCTAGGCGGCTTTGGCTTCTCCGGGGAGAACATTGACAAACGTGTGCAGGTACTCTCTGGTGGTGAAAAATTGCGCCTGGCGCTTGCCAGGCTCCTGTTGCGCCAGAACAACTTCCTCCTGCTGGACGAACCCACAACGCACCTGGACATCTATGCACGCGAGGCGCTTGAAGAGGCGCTACGTGAATACAATGGCACACTTTGCATCGTGAGCCATGACATCACCTTCGTTCGTGCCATAGCCAACACAATTTTCTACCTCACACCAGATGGCATAACCCGCTACTATGGCAACTACGACTATTTCAAGGAAAAACTGGCAGAGCAGGAAATGCTCGCCAAAGGCATAGAGCCACCCAAGCCCTCCCTCAAGTTGGATTCGCAGGCAACCATGATTCTCAACCGCAAAGACCGCAAGCGGGAGGAAAGCCGTATCCGCGACAGTTTTGCGGACGAGCGCCGCAAATGGGAAAACGCAGTCGCCAAAGCCGAAAAGGAAAACGAGGAATTGCAGGCGGAACTTTCAAGAATATTTAACGAGATGTCTTCAGGCAGGGCGGATGTGGACTATGCCACCCTCAACAGGCGTCTGCCTGTGGTGCAGCAAGGCATAAAGCTGGCGACAGAACGCTGGGAAGAGGCTTCCCTGAAACTGGAGGATGTTCTGGCGCGTCAAGAGGAAAAACTTAGACAGGTTCGAGGTGAATAGCAATGGCTGAACAAGATAATAAACAAATTGATGCAGGCAAAACGCCCGCAAATGCAA
>JAFSTJ010000524.1 GCA_017450525.1 Victivallales bacterium
CAATTTGCAGAATCCGTCATAATCATATTCCTGGTTAAGTGCAACATCGACTTGCTCATTAAATAGCATTGTCCTATACACGATGCGATCCTTCTCCGCCGAAATCAGCTTGGTTTCCTTTTCCTTTAGCGGCTGCCCGTCAAGGTAGAATTGTGCAGGCGCGGCAAGAATGTTCTCCCCATCTGCCATAATTGCGCTCCAAAGTCCATCACCCAGACGGTATCCTGTCATGAGCGCCGATATTTCCTTGGTCTTCTTGTTCAGGAGAAGCGGTTTGAAGGGCGGAATGATTATTCTGTCCTCTCCCAGTTTTTTGTTTTGCCATGGGAAGCTGCGAATAGAAAACGTGCGGCGGTGGGTGAATGTTCTTCCGTCAACGGTCGTGCTTTCCATTGTCACGGAATAGTCTCCTTGGGGAAGATTCTTGGACAATACTGTCTCATCCTCGAAATCCTTGAGAGCCTCGTCACCCTTGCTTTCGCGGCTGAACGTGTGCAGGATTTTGCCCTTGGCGTCTTTAACCAATATCACGGCTTTGCGGCACGGCAGCTTTTTGTTGAATGAGGCCGCCACCCGCAAAAGTCTGCCATAAGAGGGATAGAAGCCCGCATTTAGGTATGGAAGCCCAATCTCGTCAACGTAATGCGCCTTGCTAAAGGCTATCTTCACATCCCAGAACAAGGTTCGCTTGTAGTATTCGGTATGGTCTTCACCAGTAATGAGTGAATACAGAAGACGTGGCGTACCTGGAAACTGCGCTCCCTTGTAGGTCTGGAACAGGCCACTTTCACCAGGCGTAACTTCTATGATGAACTGAGGAGGATAATTCAGCGTACCAAGGAGAAGTTTCTTTTTGATATCAAACAAGTTTGGCGTCTCCAAATCCAGAGTGGGAGTGCCCTCCACGCCCACGCAATAGCTCTTGGAGCGGAATTTTCTGGGCTGCGTTCCCAAATTCTCCACCCTGTATGTCCAAATGTAGTTGGCTGTAGTGGGATAATCCAACGCTCCAAAACCATCAAAACTGACAACTGGTGCCTTGCTGTCAGGCATAAATGTGCCCATTTCGCCATCTGTCTTCGGCTTGTGCCAGTATCCTGTCTCTTTTTGGCTGGACCAGTGGCGAATCATCTGAAGTCCCCATTTGCTGCAATCCTGAATGCTTTCGATGCCCAGAGATGAAATTGGCACCGAGGCCTCTGCCTGCCAGCATACCCTTTTCTCCAAAGTCAATGCGGCAGGTAGAAATTGGTTGGCGACCTTGCTTCCTGTCGGCAAAATCCCCTTTCCTTCGCTGTTGAATTTGAGAACTATTGGCTCCTTGCATCCAGGCGGCGCAATCCGCAGTTCCACCTGATCATCTTCATTCAACGTCTGGGGCATGACAGGAATCTCGCTGGTGACTGCAAAATAAATGTTCTTTGCATCATATCCAAAAATGAAATTATTCTCACGCCTGGTCATCAACCCGCTCTCTACCGAAATGCCACCACACGAGGTGGAGGCATAGCGCCACTCCTCATAGCCGATTTTTCCATCAATTATGGGCGGATTCGGCATTGGGGCAATTCTGATGAGCGTCTCACTGGACATTTTTATGTCGCAGTAGGCTATCAATGACGCGACAAGGCAAAAGACAAGAAACTGAAACTTTCCCATTCGACAGATCTCCATATTCTGTTTGCAATTCATATTGCTAATTTCTTTTGCAAAATCCTCAATGTGAGCGCCGAGGCGGCGCTCACTCAGGTTGAACAAGCGACAGGGCAAAGCCCCAGACACCCCGCACGGGTTGGCCAAGCTGTGTTTTGTCCAACAGGCGAAAATGAACTAGTTGGCCAACTTGAGTGAGCGCCGCTTCGGCGCTCACATTAACCGATATTGTGCTTGGGGCTGGCAGTTTTGTAGCGCAGCACAGCTGTTCCAAGGGGCGGCACCTTGGCAGAAAGCCCCGTATTTCCATCTTCCAGTTCAATGGACTGCACAGGAAGGCAGGGATAGAATGTCAACGATTCGACGTTTTCAACAGGCTGCGTTGTCTGAAATCTGGCTGGCAAATAGTGATGTCCCATGTTCGACACCAGGCAAATGCCGTCATCAAAACTCCATACCCTCAAGTGCCTGTTCTTGAAGTTGATTATATCATAGAACCTGTAATCTTTCCCGCGAACTGGGAAAGCAGCATATTTCCTGAATAACTTTACACAGTCTAGCCAGAAAGCGGCATCTGGCCTTGCGTCAGGCAAGGAATGCCAGAAACGCAGTGTCTCCGTCTCAGTTGTGGGTATTTGTTCACTTTGTATGGAGGCAAGACGCTTAGATTCACTCCATACTTCAGCGCCAAACACATCATCTTCCAGCATGCCCACACAAAAAACTGGAGACTTGCGGCACAGCAGACGCTTGAACTTTTCCTTTGGCCAAAACGCGGGGTGTACTATCAGAAGTGGCGCATCTGGCAATTTGTCAGCACCAGCCATTGTGCCTGACCAGGCAAGGGGCAGGCCATTTGCCAGCAGATGCGCCAGTACTGAGTTGGTGTTGCAACGTCTGTTGCGGGCATATTCTTCAATCTCTCGCTTCATCGCCTCCGCCTCCCAGACCAGCAACGGCGATTCCGGAGTGCCCTTGGGCAGGCTGAAGGCCATGTCCCAAGTTTTGTCCATAATGTGCCATTCTTCAGCGGATATGCCATCGGACAAGCAGCACTCCACGCCTTCAACGCAGGTCTTGCCTGTATCCGCAAATTTCATTGTGGCCATACTGAATATTTCAGTGGCAAGCATAGGCGGCGTATGCCGCAGGACACAGTACTGCTCCTGGTCATCCTTGACGCAATGCAGCTGTATCAACTTGGTGTCTGGCAATGCAGCCTTCAGGCACAGCAACGTGGCGCGATTCCTGTCCAGCATGGAGGTGTCCTCTCCATCGTTCCACCCTTCCAGGTCAACCGTGCCTGCGCTGCTTTCCACGATCAGGGCGTAAAGATTGCAGTCACGAAGCGTCTGATAGTCCGTGGCATATCTCCAAATTGCCTCCATTGGGTCCTTGCACCAGGCGCTGAGGCAGGCTAGCAACTTGCCAGCATTATGCACGGCTCCAGCCGCCTTTTTAAGGAAGGAGCTTTGGCATGCCGTCAGAAAACGGCACCATTCCAGACGGTGTTTTGAGATGATGAACTGCGCTTGTTCAGGAACGTCCGCCTCTGGCATCGAAATGCCGTATTCCTGCCCGAAACGCGCCAAGGTCTCAGGTGAGAATTCAGCCTCTATCAGTGAGCCGCGGGATGTGTTAAGGCCATCACCGAACATGAAACCCGCAAAGTCAAAGTCCTTAAGAAAAAGTTCCAGCTGCCTGGCGAAGAAATCTTCATAAGAAGTGCCATCAACAAAACGCTTCCATGGACAGATGCAGGGCGAGAGCCTGCCGTCCGAGAGCCTCATCCACAGTTCTTTGTGCTGTTCAGCCCAGCTGTCATATTGGGTTAGATTACGCGCCTCAGCGTCTTCCTTGGTATCAATGCCGTTAAACAGGCATAAAAACGTCCCAATACCATGTCTTTTTAATTCAGCCAGCAATCCTTTCAGCTGAGATGCCCGCCATTCCTGGCGTTGACGCTCCTGATTGTAGGGACGCGCCTTGTAGGAACTGAAGCCAGGCAAAAATGCAAAGTCAGCCCTGCCTGGCACATACGCGTTGATCACCTCGCAGGAATGGGACAGCAAAACTACAAAATCAGGCTTCCTTGACTGCCGCGACAGAAAATCCCCTACGCCAAAATCGGCTTGCTCATTGTCAAAGCCAATAAGCTCTATCCAGCACCATTTTTCCCAATCTGACATGTCGATGCAGGGAGCTATTTCTCGTATTCGCTTCTTTCGGAAGTATTGTACCCCGCCATCAATGAGTATTTTTTCTGGGTTACGGTTGTCCCTGGATTGCCCACTGGCGCAGTGGGATATGTGAGGTGATGCAAGTAACCATGCCCCTCTGCATGTCCGTCCATATAACACGCATTGGCCTTGCCTTCGGGAATGACAGAGGGTTCGGCACCATACGCGCGGGTCGTGTCGAAGCCGCCATGGCGATAGCAGAATGTGCCTGGGCAATAAAGCCCATTATTCGCTGGCGCTGATGAATCGGCTGCGAATATGGCTATTGACGGGGTGATAAGGCAGGTACGCCTTCTGGCAAAATACATGCCATCGTCTAATTTACGTCCTCCCGCAAGATACCAGTTAATCGTATAGTGAGTTGTAGTGTAAACCTGAAGGTTGGCATCGGCGCCAGGGCAGACGAACGTGGAGTTCACCCCATTCTTGTAATTGCCATCGTATGATGTGCCCCAACCTGCATAGCGTGTGCTTTTGGAGCCTCCATTGGTCTTTCCTGTAAGAATCATGTACCACTGGTCTTTTGAGGAATCATATCCTGGCATGTAGCCTGGAACTATCCACTCATCGTTGTCATCCGAATAGAGAATCTGCGCAGTTCCAATGGCCTTGAGGTTGTTGGTACAAGATATGGACCTTGCCTTGTCCCTCGCCTTGCTCAATGCTGGCAACAACATGGCCGCCAGGATGGCGATGATCGCTATGACAACTAGCAGTTCAATCAACGTAAATGCATTTTTCTGCTTCATTTCTATCTCCTATCTTATTTTGACGCAATCATTCCAGATTGGTAGAATTATATAAAAAGGAACACCTTGTCGCAATGCCATAGAAATGACATAAATAACACAAAACGGACATTTTAAGTTCTCTATGGAGGTAGCCAGCGCGTCCCGCGCTGGC
>JAFSTJ010000044.1 GCA_017450525.1 Victivallales bacterium
CCAGGAACGGGTGTTTTTCGCAGGAGACAAGCTGGGCGCCGCGCAGCTCAAGGCACTGGTGGGAATCGCAGATGCGCTGCTGACCGCCCGCATGCATCTCTCCATTGCCATGCTCTCCTTCGCCAAGCCAATCTGCGCATTCGACTACCAGGGAAAATTCCAGGGACTTTACCAGCATTTCGACTATGATGAAAAATATCTGCTGGAAAATCCCACTCCAGGCAATGTTGAGGAGCAATACGGCATTGTGTGCTCTTTCCTGGACGAATGCCCATCCTTGCAGAGAAAATTGGCGCAACGCTTGCCTTACATCATGAAAATGGCTGAGGAAAATCTGGATTTCACATTATGAATATCTTGTATGTTTGCACATTTCAGCCTGGAGACTTGTCATCAGGAGCCGCGCAGCGCACCACATTGCTCTACGAGGCCTTGGCTGAGATGGGCGATGTATATACGGTGATTCCCGTGCGCAAAAAGCATCAGGAGAAGGTGGATGCAGAAAAACGGATTGCCTGGCTTTCCTTGAACAGAGGCTGCCCCTTTTCCCATTTCATAAACCAGTTGTGTAGGCAGAATCTTATGGTGCTGGGCTATCATGCCAGCGGCGTTGTTCCAAGACTGAAGGATGTTTGGCCCAATATCAAGTTCGATTTTGGCGTGTGCCGCTATGCCGCCACTGCCTCCGTTGCACGCCTGTGGCACTATATGCCATGGTATCTGGATGTGGATGACCTGCCGCTGGAGCTTTTCTCCACATTGCACAAGGATGCATTCCTGTTTTCCCTGAAAAAACGCCTTGTGCAATGGTATTCGAACTGGATTTTTAAGCATGCGAATGGGCTTTGGTTCGCAAACCCCCAGCAGGAGAAATTGCTTCCGAATGTGCCAAAGCGCTGCCTGCCAAACATCACATTGAAGCAAGAGGCCGCCAATGTCGCGCCTGTTGTGCATGGCCCGTCAATCTTCAGCGTGGGAAACCTTTCATACGCCCCCAATGCAGATGGCATAAGGCATTTTGTGCTCAATGTATGGCCGTTGGTTCATAGGCAATGCCCTAATCTGGAATATCGGATTGGCGGCAAAGGACTGCCTGACGATGTGGTGGAGATATGCAAGATGGCGCCTGGCGTCAAGCTGCTGGGCTTTGTGGATGATTTGGCTGCTGAATACGCGAACTCGCTCTTTGTCGTGGCACCTGTCTATGCGGGTGGCGGTACATGTATAAAGATACTAGAGGCACTTTCATACGGGAGGCTCTGCATCTGCAATGCATTCGCTGCTCGTGGAATTGACAAGGAGCAACCTGGATTCAACTGCATTATCGTCACGGATGACGATGAGGATTTCGCTGAAAAGATAATCCATTTTGTACAGAATGATTCGGAAAGAGAGAAACTCCAGCGGCAATGCCTGCCCTCTGACGAGGATTTGCAGAAGGCACGGCAGGATTTCAACAAGGCGGTTCATGCTTTGCTGGCGGCGAAGTGCATTACTGAAACCTTAACATAGAGAATCTTAATGCCAGATGTATCAATTATAATTCCCTGCTTCAATGCGGAGGCGTCTGTTTGCGCGGCGCTGGATTCCGTCCTTGCCCAAAGTTGCGGAAACTGGGAGGCTATAGTGGTGGATGACGCTTCCAGGGACAAGTCATGCCAGGTCGTCAGGGATTATGTCCAGCAGCATCTTGATGCAAATATCAGGTTGCATTGCCAGCCCCAGAATGGCGGCGTGTCCAAGGCACGCAATATTGGAATGGAATTGGCAACAGGCAAATATATCGCCTTTCTGGATGCGGATGACTTGCTCGACAAGCGTTTCATCGAAAAGATGCTGGATTGTGCAACGCGGCAAGGCGCGGATTTTGTTGTATGCAATGCTTTGAGGCGTGTTTCTGGCGAGGACAAGGGCGCCATATATCCCAATGTGCCAGAAAACTTGCTTGAAAAGGATGATTGCCTTCGTATTCAAGACCATAAATACCTGGCTTTCTTTGATACCTGCTGGGCCAAGCTTTTTTCAAAAGATTTCTTATGCAAAAATAAAATCACTTTTATGCATGGTATGATATTTGGTGAAGATACTTTATTTACAAATACTGCATTAATAAAGTCTGCCAGGACTGCTGTCATGGGAGATTACATCGGATATGTCTATACGGAAAGTCAGGCATCGGCCAGCAAGGTCATTGATGTGGAGGGGCGTCTGCGCAATCTACGCTGCTACATTGAGGAGTTTGCAAGGCAAGTTCCAGAGGAGGGCAGGGGACTTCTATGCAGGAAATGCCTGGAGTATGTCTGGGTAATCAAGAAACACGGCGGGCAAAAACGCAAGGTGCTTTTGAAGGAATTGCTTTCCTCAAAACTCTGGAAAGACGTTATATTTCCCATCGTTACCGAGCGCGGCAGGTTCAGGCACCGCCTTGTGGCAAGGCTTCTGGGCATGGGCTTCCTGCCAGCCATTTGCCAATGGTAGGATTCCCATTGTTATGCGCAGATAATATCATCCTTCGACTTGCTTTTTTTCACTAAATACATAGTTTGCATTACAAAAAAACAAAGAGGCTTGTATATTACCTAGGTTTTAGCCTATGCTATTGAAAAATGCTCGATTTTTATACAACACATAATCAGGAGTCATAATGGCAGCAGAGGATAGGAGTGGTTTGCAGTGCCTTCAGGCATTGTTCTCGCAAGTGAGGCATGGTGTAAACTTTGTCGCCTTGATAAATGACGATTTGCTAAAGGAATATGCCGAGAAGCCGTCTGAAGTGCTATTGAGATTGGCGGAAGAGCAGCAGCTCCGCCCAGAGCTGGTGCCCAGCCTGGAGGCGCTGGAGAATTATGTCGGCCCTATTCTGGCCCGCAAGATCAGCGGCACTTGGATTATAATCGCCAACAGCAGGCAGCTCGTCAAGGAAGACAAGGTGTCATTTGTGGATCCCACCCAGGGCAATAAAATGCTCCAGGGAGACAAGCAGGCATTGCTGTCGCAGCTGGGAAATGAATACATTCTTTTCCGCAATCTCGCGCAGGTGGATGCCGCCAAGCAGACGCGCCTCACGTCATTCGTCCTCATCGCAAAGCACAATAACTGCGCCGTCGATATCAGGGAACTCATGCATGAATATGCGGTGGGCGACGAGGAGGTCAGGGAGAATCTGTTCCGCCATATCGCCACGGAGAACGGCTTCAAGGTAAAGACCGTCAAGCTCTCCTGGAAGAAGATGCAGGACAGTCTGACCATAGTGCCCTTTATCGCCATCAAGAAGGATGGCAACTACGCCGTGTTCAGCGGTATGAAAAAGGAGGAGGACGGCACATTCCGCGCCGCTTTCGTGGACCCATCCTCCACGCAGTTCAATACACCTGACAAATTCATATTCTACACCCAGGAGCAGTATGAGGAGGAATACAGCGGAAAGTTCGTCCTGCTAAAGAAGGAATACAAGCTGACGGACGAGAACCAGCCCTTCAGTCTGCGCTGGTTCATCCCAGAATTCATTCGCAACAAGGGCGTATTCGGCATGATTGCCCTCATGGTGGCAATGCTCTCGATTTTCTCGCTGATAGTGCCGCTCTTCTTCCAGATAGTGGTGGACAAGGTACTCGTCAACCAGGCCTACAATACCTTGAACGTGCTGGGCATTGGCATTGTGGTGGTCATCCTGTTCAATGCGCTGGTAAGCTACGTGCGCAGCTATCTCCTGCTGTTCGCCACCAACAAAATTGACATATCCACGGCCACTAAGACTTTCACACACCTTATGAGGTTGCCTGTGGACTTCTTTGACAGAATTCCCTCTGGCGTACTGCTGAAGCACATGCAGCAGACCGAGAAAATAAGGGGCTTCCTCTCTGGACAGTTGTTCTTCACCATTCTGGATGTGCTGTCCCTCTGCATTTTCTTCCCGTTCCTTCTTCTATACAGCCCCACCTTGACCTTTGTGGTGCTGGGCTTCTCCGTGCTCATGGCGCTGGTGATCGCCAGCCTCATAAAGCCATTCCAGCGCCGTCTGGACGAGTTGTATCAGGCTGAAGGAAAACGGCAGAGCATGCTGGTGGAATCCATCCACGGCGTCAAGACCGTCAAGTCCCTGGCGCTGGAACCTGTCGAGAAGAAGATATGGGATGATTCCACCGCATACGCCATCAAGTCATATTTCCGCGTGGGTAAAATCTCCATGATTGCCCAGAGCATAAGCCACATGTTGGAAATGCTGATGACAATCTGTGTGATATGGCTTGGTGCGCATCTGGTGTTCGACCATGTGATTACCATTGGCGCATTGATTGCTTTCCAGATGCTGGCTAACAGGGTGACTGGCCCCCTGGTGAAAATGGTGGGCCTCATACACGAGTACCAGCAGATTGCGTTGTCCGTGCGCATGCTGGGTGTGGTGATGAATACACCTGCGGAACCTGCGGGCGGCGGCGTGCGGAACCAGATTCGTGGCCAGATCGAATTCGAGAGTGTCAGTTTTCGCTATCAGCCAGACCTGCCATTCGTGGTAAAGGATTTCAATCTGGGCATACCTGCTGGAAGCACTGTGGGCTTTGTGGGGCGTTCTGGTTCAGGAAAGACCACCGTCACAAAGTTGCTGCAGTCCCTGTATCCAGTTACCCAGGGCCTTATCAAAGTGGACGGCATCGATATTCGCGAATTGGACAAGGCACATCTGCGCCGCAACATAGGCGTGGTGCTTCAGGAAAACTACTTCTTCAGCGGCTCCGTCAGGGAAAACATCTCGCTTCCGAAGCAGAATGCAACTCTGGAGGAAATCATCTATGCCTCCAAACTTGCAGGAGCCGATGAATTCGTGCAGAAGCTGCCACGCGGATATGACACTATACTTGAGGAGAATGCCTCCAACCTGTCTGGCGGGCAGAAGCAGCGCCTGGCAATCGCCCGCGCATTGCTGACTAATCCGCCTATCTTGATTTTCGACGAGGCGACTAGCGCTCTTGACCCGGAAAGTGAGGAGGTCATTCGCAGAAACCTGAAGAACATAGCTCGTGGAAGGACGGTTCTCATCGTCTCGCACAGGCTCAGTATTGTCAGCCATGCGGACAAGATTGTGGTGCTGGACAAGGGCGAAATCACTGGCTTTGGAACGCATAAGGAACTTATTTCCAAGCCTGGCATCTACCGCGAATTCTGGAACCAGCAAATGAGAGTGGAGGATTAAGGACAATGAAAGACAATACTCCTGCCGAAGTGATTGAGTTCCAGCCCGATGCGCTGGAGATACGTAACGCACGTTTGCCATGGGGCATAAGACTCAGCGTATGGATACCATTCCTGCTGCTTGTCCTGGCGATTGTATGGGCATTCGTCGCACAGGTGGATGTGGTGGTCCAAAGCACGGGCACGCTGGTGACCGACCAGCAGACCATCGTCATGAAGCCTCTTGAACGCTCCGTAATTCAGAGCGTTAACGTTAAAATCGGGGACATCGTTGCGAAGGACCAGATTCTGATTACATTCGATCCCACCATAAACAGGGCCGAGGCAGAACGGCTGGACAATGAGATGAAGGCCCTCCAGGCGGAACTGTCCCGTCTCCAGGCTGAATTCTACAACAAAAAATACGAAGGCGGCGAGACGCAGTTTGAAAAGTGGCAGTTGACCATTTTCAGTCAGAGGCAGGAATATTACCTGGAAAGGATGAATTACTTTGGAGAGGCAATGTCCCAGATTCGCGCCTCCATGAAAAGCAGGAAGGACAGTCTGGCAAAGCAACGGGAAAGGCTGGAGGCAATCAAGGGACTTGAGGAAATCTTCAAGAAGCTGCAGGAAAAGGGCGCGGCACCAATGAAGGAGTACATTGAGATGTCCATCAGCCGTATGGAAATGGAAGGCACTGTTGATCAGTTGGAAAACGATCTCCTAGAGCTGCAACATAGGCTGGGCACCACACAGGCGGAGAAGAATTCCTTCATCCAGCAGTGGAGAAACAGCATTGCCGAGGATATGGTGAAGGTGGACAGGACCCTCGCCTCCACTAGCAAGGAATATGAGAAGGTGGAGCAGCTTATTGAATACGTGCACTTGAAGGCACCCTGCGAATGTGTTGTCCACGAAATTGCGGATTTCTCGCCAGGCTCGGCTGTGAGGGAGGCTGAAGCCCTGATTACATTGGTGCCTCTGGAAGGCAATATCGAACTGGAGGCGGAAGTGCGCCCCCTTGACATTGGTAAGGTC
>JAFSTJ010000525.1 GCA_017450525.1 Victivallales bacterium
CTTGATGTCCTTCATTCCACCGCACTTGTCTAATATCTCTCCTGTAAGCACATTAGCATAAAGCGCATTTACAGTGAAGTCACGCCGCCTGACATCGTCATCCAGAGTCCCGTACACGTTGTCATTCCAAATCATAACACCGTCGTCGCCCTTGCGCCCCTTGCGCTCCTTGGCACTTGGTTCACGGCGGAAAGTGGAAACCTCGTATGTGTTCTTGCCATAATGCACCAGCGCAAGACGAAAACGACGCCCGATTATCTGGCAGCAGCGACGTCCAAATACACGGCGCACCTCCTCGGGAGTGGCATTTGTGGCGATGTCATAGTCCTTCGGTGTCTTGCCGAGAAGGTAGTCCCTTACGGCGCCGCCGACTATGTACGCCTCATAGCCCGCCTTGCATAACTGCCTGACTATGCTAGTTGGCTCACTATTGAATCTTATATTTGTAGTCATCTTGATTAAAATGACAATTCCATTTGTTGCGGGAGAAGGCCTGTCGCCTCCGCAACGGGGCGGAAGGACTTTCTGTGTTCAGGACAAGGCCCCAGTTTCCTGAGTGCCTCCAAATGCTCCGCTGTGCCATAGCCTTTGTGCTTCGCAAAGCCATAGCCTGGATAGACCTGCTCAAGTTCCTCCAGTATCTGATCCCTCCGCGTCTTGGCAAGGATGCTTGCCGCCGCAATGCTGGCGGACTTTGCATCGCCTTTCACTATGAAACTCGCCTGCATTGGAAACCTTGGAACGGCAAGCCCGTCAACCAACGCATAATTTGCCCCCACGGAAAGCGCCGCCTCCCTCATCGCATCATGCGTGGCGCGAAGAATGTTCATCTCGTCAATCTGCGCTGCGCTACGAAGGCAAACCGCATAGCGTATGCCAGGCAAGGCCATTATCTCCTCCGCCAGTTCCTGTCTCCGCTTTTCAGTCAATGTCTTTGAATCATTCACAGCCAGTTGCGGTTCTGGAGGCAAAATCACAGCAGCCACCACAACGGGTCCCGCCAAAGGTCCCCTTCCTGCCTCGTCAATGCCTGCGACAACACGCCCCACATCAGCATAGTTCGCATCAAAATCGTAAAGTGGGTTTGCTGTCATTTCCGTTGTTGTTCGCATTCACGGCGGGTGAGCTGGGCGAAATGAGTGGACGCCGCGACTGCGCCCACATATTAAAAAAGGGCAGACGACACTTTAAAAAGGTCTTCTGCCCCCTAGTTAAAGGAGAAGTTCTCTTCTCCAAAGGTTTGATAGAAAAGGTGGTATCAGTCCTTCTTCTTGAAATCACGCCTTTCTTTGATCTTGGCTGCTGCGCCTACCTGCTTGCGCAGATAGTACAGCTTCGCACGGCGAACCAAACCCTTGCGGACAATCTTGAACGCAGCCACTTTGGGCGAATGAAGCGGGAATATGCGCTCGACACCCTGGCCGTGGGAAATACGGCGGACTGTGACGGTCTCGGCTATGCCTGAACCTGAAAGTGCTATCACCGTGCCCTGGAAGGCCTGGATACGCTCCTTGTCACCTTCGATGATTTTCACGCTAACCTGCACCGTGTCTCCAACCTCAAGCCTCTCGCCTTCTGGAAGGGAGTTGCGGAGATTCTCATTGCGAAGCATTTCAATGACGGAGGTCTTCTGTTTTGTTTCGTTGTTTTCCATCGTGTTCACCTAACTTTCAAAATACAGGCTTAGCAGATCAGGCCTTCGGGCTGCCGTCCGAATCAGGCGCTGTTCCTTTCGCCAGTTCTCTATTTCACTGTGATTGCCAGACAGGAGACTGCCTGGCACTTCCATCCCGTTGAAACGGGCTGGCCGCGTGTAGTGCGGATACTCCAGCAGCGCATCGTCCGAAAACGATTCCTCATCGGATGAGGCATCGTCCCCAAGGGCACCAGGCAGAAGGCGTATCACGGCATCCGCCACGGCGGAGGCCGCCAGGATTCCATTGGTGAGAACAAAATCACCAAGTGAAATCTCATCGTCGAACAGGCACTGTCGCGCCCGCTCATCCAAGCCTTCATAATGCCCGCAGAACAAAATCAGATGTTCTGCTTTGGACAATGAAGCCGCAATTGCCTGCGTAAAACGCCGCCCCTGGGGGCACATAAGCACCACCCTGGATTCAGGCCTACGCAAGTCTTCCAAACATTTGAACACCACCTCGGGCTGAAGGAGCATCCCTGCCCCGCCACCGAAGGGTTCGTCATCCACCGTGCGCCTTTCATCCTCCGCATAATCGCGAAGATTGACATGGCGAATCGAAACTATTGATTTACGCTGTGCTCTGCCAATTATTGACTGGCTTAACAATGCCTGGCTCATTTCGGGAAAGAGGCTCACTATGTCCAAGTGCATTGTCATATAAGCAAGCGGGTGAGAAGAGTTTTGCGGCAGAGCTCAACCGCAAATCAATCCACGATATCCACGGTCACCTTCAGGCCGTACTTCGCAGCCGTTCCGCTTACAAGTATGCGGATTGCCGCTATAATCCGGCCATTGCGCCCTATCAGTTTTCCGGCGTCTTTCTTCTCGCAGCTTATCATCAAAACGCGGACGCCTTCCCTGTCCGTCAGTTCAACACTGATCTGCTCAGGCTCGTCCACCAATGACTTCGCAATGAAAAGCACCATCTCCTGAAGGCGCGACATCACCTTTTCCTCTTCCTCTGGAGCAAGTTGCTGCGCAGGGTGATTTTCCTTTGCAGGATGCTGCGATGGACGCCTGGGGCGACGATTCCTGCCGCCACGCTCGGACCTCTCCTCAACCTCATCCTGGGTATCTGCACACTGCGTATCCGCTGCCTGGACGGGCTCCACATCCGCGCCTTCGACAGCACCTGCCTTTACGTCTTCGGAAACTTTGCCTTCCTCAGACGAGAAGAGCTTCTTAAAAAGTGAAAAAACCATAATTCAAAACACGTTACGGGGATTATTCAGCTGGGGCAGCCTCTGGCGCAGGCGCTGCTTCCGCACGCCTGATGATGTTCTTGACTGTGTCACTTGGCTGTGCACCAACACCAATCCAATACTTGGCACGTTCCAAGTCAATCTTTTCTTCATTGTGCCTTGGATCATAGAAGCCAATGATCTCAATGAAACGGCCGTCACGGGGATTCCTGGAATCCGTAACCACAATTCTGTGGCAGGCTGCATTCAGCTTGCCAGTCCTGCGAAGTCTAATTTTTACCGACATCTCTCTTTCCTTAAAAAAAGCTTAGGACTAATTGTCCACACTCCTGTACACCCGCACAGGTAATTAAAAACACAGGGGCGTAATATACCCAATTTTCACTTTATTGCAAGTCAATAAGCCATTATTGCCCCTGTTAACTCTTAATTCTTAGCGATAGCCTTTACTGCGCATGGTTTCGGCCAGAACCAGGCGGAATTTCTCAAAGTCATCCCTGGTTGGCTGGGACGAGCCCTCCTCCAAATCGAAATCCAACTTACCCTGGGCAACCATCCATTCGCCCTTTGCGCCAGACGAGAATGTGACCGTGCCATTCAAATCACAGCCTGGCCTGGTGATGGGGCTGATGTCCACCTTTGTGGTTCCGTCAAAAGCCGCCTTCCGCATTTCCGCGGCACGCTTTTGTATCATCTTCTGCAGTTCAACCTGGAACGCCTGCACATCGTCATCTGTGGGCTGTTCCTTTGCATCTTCTGGCAGATTGAAGCCAAGGCGCCCCATTCTGTCCATGAACCAGCCACAACTTATGCCAGACATGAAACGAACCGTGCCAGACAAAGCCGCGCCTGGCATTGGCGTATCATCCAAAGTAAGCACGGTGTCAGGCAGTTCATCGCCATCCTCTTCTTCCAACTCGGCATCTTCCTCTTCAGTTTCGGCATCATCCTCCACCTCATCGTTTTCAGCCTCATCGACTTCCTCCGCCTGCATCTTCTCTTCAACAGGCGCTGGTTTAGCGACTTTCTTGTCCTGCTTCTCCCATTCCACAGGGAGCGTGGCGGCAAGCATGCGCAGATCCAGATATGTCATGCGTATCCCCAATTCCTCACTCAATGCATGCTGCACATCGGACAGGGACATCCCGCTGTTCAATTTCTCCCAAATAAATCTGTCTCGTTCTTGATTATCCATATTTCATCCACTCCAATTTAGCACAATGGAAGTGATGCGGCGGCGGCAGCCTGCCCGTGGCGCTTTTCACGCTCGTCTGGCTCGTAGAAGTCCAGTCCTGCATATTCAGGGAATTCGTCCGCAATGACTTCCTTTGCCTTTTGCAGGATGATTGCACCGCCCTCGCCTGTCATGACGCGCCCCAGAACCTCGATGTGCTTGATTTCCTTGTAGAAGTCGCAGTAGTGCGCCACCGTATATCCAAAATAGACACCGATGGTCTCGTATATCTTACGCGCCCTTTCGTCGCCCTTCAGCATCAGCTCCTGCACACGCTTCAAGCGCAAAGGCAATGCATCAGGTGCAATGTCAGGCATGTCTATGCCAGCGGCCTCTATCAGGCGCCCGACAGCCTGCTGCGAGAAGTAGTTCGCGCCCACGCCGAAGTCCCTGGACCACTCGTCCACAGCCGCCCTGGGATTGTAGTCCACAGGAGCGAACGCCAGTTCATTCATCCAGCCCTTGATTGCCTTGCTGGCATCAACGTAGCCTGCCGCCAGGGACGAGCCCATGGCAATGCCCAGCACAGAACCGTCGTTCAATGCAATTGCACCAGCCAGCGCGGTGACATCACCGTCATTCTCAAGACGCAGCGGAATACCCCATTCCTTCTGGATTTCCTTGAATATAGGCGCAGCTTCTGCATCAAATCTGCTACGGGGCGTAATACCGCGGAACAAGGACGCCACGCGCACACGACCATCCACATACACGCCTGCAGAGGAACCGCCAATGCCCTTTACCTCCCCATTGGGATCAACAGACTTGATTACACGCTCCGCCTCACGCAGCACCCAATTGATTTGGTCATAGTGGTACTTGATGTCAGTCTGCGGCTTTGGATCCCATACATATTCCTCGCTCAGCAGGGGTTCGCCATTGTCTTTCAGTGCCAGTTTGCCGTCCTTGACAACTGCCACCTTCCTGTCGCTGGCACCAAGGTCAAAGCCAATGCGCCAGCCTTTCCAGTCCAGCTTCACAGCGGCGCTGTCACCGTCAAATGCCGCAGGCACGTCCTCTGGTTTCGCGGCGTAAGCAATTTCCATCTCATGCTCGTAGGTCTGGTCTCCCCAGAATTCCGCGTCAAAGGAACGTATGCCAGTATCGCAGTAGCAAGCCTGCAAATAGCGCACCAATTCTTCTGGTCCATGTATCGTCACCTTCCAGCCACCAAACTGCCACAGCAGGAATTTCACCAATCTTTCAACATAGAAGTAGTTGGCAGCGGCCCGTGGATGAGAGGACGCAAACACGCAGGTGTCAAAACGGGAAACCCTATTGCGGTCACGCTCTACGGCTATGAGCAAGGGCACGCCACTTCCAGATGCCTTGACCTCGGCTACGAAATTGCGGTTTGCCAGCACGGCGGGACGAAAATCCGGGTCCAAAACTGGAACATGCTTGGGCTTAATCAATTTAAATTGATTTTTCATTGCAATCTTCCTATATAAAATACTAATAAAGACTATCAGGATATATGCCTTGCTTCGTTAGTGAGGCTATCCTGTCAACCACCAATGCGCGATCCTGGGAATACGTCATTCCGAACCACTTTTCGGGACTGTTCAACACACGCACGCGGCACTTGCCTTCATGCACCAACTGGTCCACCACGGAAGGTATGTAGAATTCCGCTCCAGCCTCGCCGATGCGCTTCTTGAGGAAATCGCTGAATTGCTCCTCAATATACTGGAATATGCTTGGCGAAAAGCCCCAGAAATTCAGGGAGACAGGCTCGTTGCCCGTCAATTGCACGTAATTCTCTCCGTCCTTATAGCGCACTGCGCCCTGATATGGCTCCACTCCAGTGCGCTCCACCACACCTTGCATATAACCATTGCCATCCACTGAGGCAACGCCCCTGGAGACAGTGCCATTCTCGGAAAGAGTGTTGGACAACTTGAAGCCCACCATGGCATAGAGTTTTTCATTGCAATCGCCAAGCAAAAAATCCGCCAGCACCTTGTAGCTTTGCGCGCCATAGAAATCATCCGCATTTATGGCGGCGAATGGCACTTTTATCACATTTCTGGCGGCGCGAATTGCATGTCCAGTGCCCCATGGCTTTTTGCGTTCAGCAGGGCAGTTGAAGCCTGCGGGCAAATCTTTCATGTCCTGCACCACATAGCGTATGTCAACCTTGCGGGACAAGGCGGAGAAATGCTCACGAAGAGGCTCCTCCAATTCATGGCGTATCACCAGCACCACCTGGTCAAAACCCGCCCTGATTGCATCGAAAATAGAATAGTCCAGCACGAATTCCCCATTGCGCCCAACGGGGTCCATCTGCTTGATTCCACCATAGCGGCTGCCCAATCCCGCAGCCAGCACCAACAAAGCCGCTCTCGCCATATATCAAAAAACTCCTGGAAAACGCAAGACTATTTGGCGTAATCCACCGCACGTGTCTCGCGTATGATCGAAACCCTGACCTGCCCTGGATAGCGCATCTCCTTTTCTATGCGCTCCGCCATGTCATGAGCCAAGACCGCAGCCTTCTCCTCGCTGACCTTCTCTGGCATGACTATCACGCGCAGCTCTCTGCCTGCCTGAATTGCATAGCAGTTTTCAACGCCTTCAAAAGAATTGCCTATCGTCTCAAGCTGCTCCAAACGCTTCAGGTAAAGCTCTGTGGTCTCCGAACGGGCGCCTGGCCTGCTGGCGCTCAATGCATCGCATATCTGCACCAATATCGCCAAAAGGCTGGTCTTCTCCACTTCTTCATGATGCGCCGCCACTGCATTGATGATATCCTCCTCCTCGCCTGCGCGCTTCAGAAGATCAGCACCAATCATGGCATGAGTACCTTCCACCTCATGGTCCACAGCCTTGCCAATATCATGTAGCAGACCTGCACGGCGCGCCTTGCGCTCGTCCAATCCCAGCTGGGATGCAATCGCACCCATCATAGAAGACACCTCTATGGAGTGCATGAGCACGTTCTGAGAGAAGCTGTAGCGATATTTCAGGCGCCCCAGCAGTTGTATGATATTCTGGCGCAACCTGGTCACGCCTGTCTTCGCGACCGCCTCCTGGCCTGCCTTATGTATCTCCGCCTCCACATCCTTCTTCATCTTGGCGACGATTTCCTCCACGCGGGCAGGATGTATGCGCCCATCCGACACCAGTTTCTCCATGGTAAGACGGGCGATTTCCCTGCGTACAGGGTCAAAGCAGGAAATCACCACGGCCTCTGGCGTATCGTCTATCAGCACGTTTACTCCTGTTGCCGCCTCGATGGTGCGTATGTTCCTGCCTTCCCTTCCAATGATGCGTCCCTTCATTTCGTCATTAGGAATCGGAATCGTGTAGGTCGTATGCTCGTATGCGCAATCACCTGCATAGCGCTGCATGGCATTTACCATGATTTCCTGTGCCTCCGCCGCCAGCATTTGCTTGTTTTCCTCCTGGAAACGACGGATAAGCACACCGCGCTCGGCCTCCATGGTGCCTTCCAGTTTCTCCAGCAACTGGTTGCGGGCTTCTTCCTGAGTCAGATTCGCGACTTTCTCCAATTCCTCAATCTGCTTGGAAACCCGTTCTGCCAAGGCATCTTCCTTGCTTTTCATGGCAAGAGACCTAGCCTTAAGTTCCTTGTCCTGCCTGTCCAATTCCAGAGAGCGCTGCTCCAGTTGCTCCTGCTTCTTGTCCAGATTGTCTTCGCGGGAACTAAGCCTGCTTTCCAGCTTCTGTACCTCGCGACGCCTGTCCGCAGTGTCCTTCTCAAACTGGTCACGCATGGAGATAAGTTCTTCCTTGGCCTTGACCTTCGCCTCCTTGATGATGGTCTCCGCCTCAAGGCCCGCCTTCTCCTTGATCAGCTTTTCCTCTTCATGGGCGCCTTCAAGAATCTTCTTGTCCGCATCACGCCTGCTCCACTTAGCAATAATGAATCCAAGCAGCACGCTGAACGCCACCACCACAAGCCAAGGCAAAACCTGGAGCCAGGGTCTCTCCTGGCCTCCACTCTCTGCAAGCTGCGCCAACGGCACAGCCAATGCCCCTTTCCCCAAGAGGCAAACATTACTTAGAATTGACATAGAAAATGATTTCCTTCCAGGAATCTCGTTCCTGATTTATCAAGAGGCTTTGCATGCCTCGCTAGTTGATCTTAGCAAGACCCGTCTCCGTCAGCAGATAATCCATTCTGACATCGTGCTCCTCGGCTGGAAGCCAATCAAACACCCGCTCCTCGTATGCGAGGCCTATCTTCAGCGCATTGCTACCAGCAAGAAGCCTGTCATAATATCCAGCCCCCCTGCCCAAACGAATGCCACTCCTGGAAAAAGCCAGGCCAGGCACAAGCCAGATGCCCCCGCCCTCAAAGAGGAATGGAGCATCCCTTCTAGGCAAACTTGGCAATGGCTCGGCTATACCGTAGTTGCCCACACAAAGCCATTCGCCATCCAGCCCACCTACCTGGGCAAGACTGTAAACGCCCTTTTCCTTCTCAAACACTGGCAGATAAACAGTCCTCCCTTTATGTAGCCAGTATTCAAGTATTCCCCTGCAGTCAGGCTCGTCCACCATCGGCATATATCCCACCAGACTGGCATAACCACCCTCAAGCCCCATAAAATGCTCCAGCCAAAGCCCCGTTTCCAACGCCTTCGGGACAGACTGCCCACGAATACGCCGCCGATACTCCGACTTCGCCTTCAAGACTTGCTCATTATGCAACTCAGCAGGCATCGCCTATACGCCAACATGGATATGAATAACCCACCAACAGATTCGGTTCTTGTTACTTAAAACAAAAATTGGGCATAACATACCATTTGCATACACAAAGTCAAACAAAAAAACAAACATTTCAAGGGACTTTTGCAGGGACCAAAGAGACCAAAAGGACCGAGGGGGCCAAAGGGACTAAATTTCTTAGTCATCGTCCCTTTGGCCCCCTCGGTCCCTTTCGTCCCTTTATTCCCTATGCCCCCTTGGTACCTTCGTTCCTTGCCTATCTAATAAACACATTCCTCAGCAGGCCTTTAACTATCACCAAAATCAGCACCAATAAAATAATACCTCCCAGGACAATGCCAATCCACTTCAGGATTGACTTCCAATTGCTTGCGACCTCGGCCTTAATATCGTCTGGCAGGTCATCAATTTTCTCCTTCTGCTTTCTTTTTTCTATTTCACGTTTAGCCAGGCGTTCCCGCTCCAGACGTTCGCGTTCGGCAGTCATCTCCTCCTCGGTAAGAGTTGTCGAGCCCTGCCTGGGTTCCATCACTGAAAGGGTTCTGCTCCAAAGCACATCCCCGCTCCTGGGATCCTCGATGAAAAGTTGAATTTCAGCACTCAATATGTAACGGATGATTTTCTGGGACTTTTCGCTGTCAAGAATCACTTCACTTACTTGTTCAGACAAGTCGCGCACCGCGCCATACATGAAGGCATCTGCGTCAAAACGCCCTTCTCGTGCAAGACCACGAAGCTGCTGCACAGAGGAAATCCTATAGTTCTTGGGGGTATATAGAGTTTCGGTGAGCATGGCGGTCGCCAATCCTGTGATATATGCATCGATATCTCCAGCCAGAGGCAGGACCGCGACAGTCCTGGTCTTGCCAAGTTTCGCGGCGGTCGTGCTGTCCTTCAGTGATTTCTTGCCGTCCTCAAACAAGTTTTTGAGAATCTCGCGGAGTTCAGGTGTGATATCGACGATGCCATGCACAGCAGGGGATTTGTAAATGCGTCTTGCAAAAGTGCCGCCCCAGATATGGCGGCGCGTTTCAATCTCCGTTGCATGCAAATCAATTTCCACATAGATGCGTTCCTTTGTGTTGTCAATTGCAGTCACCATCCCATACAACAGCACCTGCGCAGCCTTCAGCCGTCCGAATTTCTGCAAGGTTGCAGGGTCCAGAATATCATCCTTTCTTTCATTCCAGGCGATTTCCTTGATTATCTCGTTCCACATTGGATCTTCCTTGCCTTCCACGCAAAGCAAGCCAGCTGATGTGAGCATGTTCTTCATGCGCCCATCAAGAATGCCGCTCTTGTCCTGAAGGAATGGCAGAACTGCAATGGTCTTGCCCTGCAAGTCCTGCAATGGCAGTGCGTTTTCAGCCTGCAAGAGAGCAGCCTCCAGAGCCTCACGCTCCAAATCCCTGTCATCCGCAATCACCACGGTGCAAACTAACAGCAAACCAAGCAGAAAATAAAAAAACTTCCTCATGTCAAAGTCTCCGTTCTATTTAACAACACCCAATGCAAAAAAACAAATCATCGTGCAATTTCCCGCACCAGAAGAGCCGCCTCATTCACAATGCCGTAGGGATACGTGCCTCTCCTGTAGAGTAGCCTGTAGCCGCAAGTGGCCGCTTCCACGTTCTGCATAATGCAATCAACCTTCATGACGCCCTTCATTCCATTAAGCTTTCCCCCGATGGCCTTCACATTCGCAGCATCCAGCTCGCCCACTGGCTCAAGACTCAATGCGGGCCGTGGCAGCTTGAATGTAATTACCGCCACATCTATATCCTCCTGAACAATGCGCATTATGCTGTCCTTCAACCACTTCAACACAACCTCGGAAGCAGGGGCCTCGAACTGTGACACCGCAGCCGCGCCCAATTTTCTCACACCTTTGAGTCTTATGGCATTTGTACCGTATGTCCGATTCCCATCAGGCGAAACAATGGACACCTTTACCAGCGCATTCAGGCGGCGATACTCACCATCTACATCAACCAGCTCCAATTCAGTACTAATCATGACTTTCATATCGTATGCCCTTTCCACCACACGGGCCACATCCGCAGCCATACCGCCCTTGACAGCCTCCACAATACTTGATGACAGGCCAGCCGCCTCGCCCTTCCCTTTGCCAACGATTGCGATTCTGAGCAGGTCCTTGGCATTTGCAAGAACCTCCACCGTTGCTGGCACTTCATTGCTTCCTCCTGCCAAATTGACCTGGCGGCTGCCGTCCTTAGACAATACAGTAGCCCCCTCCACTCTTGGAGTCGTGCTGCATCCGAACAAGAAAATCACGGCAATAAATGCAATCAATAACAAAAACAGCTTCTTCATCTTCAATTCTCCTAATTATTATTGTTCACAAACTTGTCCCTGACATAATATCGTACTTTGAGTGTTGCATTGCCGAAGGGGATTTCCCGTCCAGGCACAAGTGCCTCGACGCCTCCATCTGGAAAACGGCAGAAGAAACCGCCATTGCGCCTATAAACCATCAGGCCGCCGCGGTCGTCTGCAATGCCCAGTGCGCCCAGGTCGCAACATTCCCATACAAGCGCCAGGCTTTCAGGCACGGCATCCTTACGCTGAAGCGTCATGGCACGGACATTTGCGTGGCGGCAGCCATGGCAGAAATTGTAGCTATCACCACCGCATTTCTGCATCACCATGTTGAGCTTGAAGTTGCCCATGGTCAGCACCGCCACATCTGGAAGCAAGATTCCGCCTGTGCCGCCAACCTCGGGCAATATGCCGTTTACAGCCGTACCATTGGCACTCGTGTCAATCAAGTTCACGGAATCACCGCACCAATGTATCTGTGCATGTCGTTTGCTGGTGCGGCGATTGAAATCATCCTTGTCGCTGGCGGTATTAACCCAATCCACAAGCGCAAAGTCGTTAAAGTCCCATCTGCGGCCAATGGAAAAATCCTGCTTGCCGCAAAGATGGTATTGGAATCCGCGCCACTCAAGGGTCAGCATTTCGCATACGAATGGAAAAAGCTCCTGCACATTTGCTGGGACGCGCCTCAATTCCACAAGAGAGAACGCAATGTATTTGGCTGGCTCGACATTGGCTCTCTCCAGAAGCTCATCGCCATTCTTGCAGCTATCCATCAGTCCATGCAATCCCGACAAATCATTGACGCTGCCCCTATCCGCCTGAATCGTCATTACGACAGAGCCTACAGTCTGCCCTCTGGCATAGATTCTGCTTCTCACATCCATGCAGAAACACCTGCTGCCATCCGCAGTGTCAAATAGAAAGAAGAATTTCAGCAGGGCCAGACCATTGATTTTC
>JAFSTJ010000526.1 GCA_017450525.1 Victivallales bacterium
CAGGCTGGCGGAAAACAAGGATCTCAAGGCAAAAAACGCTTTCATTGACGAAATCACCCCATACGCGCTGGGCTTCCTGCTGGCACTGGCTGTACTTTTCCTGGTACGCTGGGGTTTTCTCTGCCCTGGCTATGAATACGAGCCAGACTGCTTCTACCATGCCCGCATCGTGGAGGAGGGACCTTCCGTGTTCATGGCAAAGAAGTTCCCCAACTTAATCAGCTCCACATGGTGCGAGCATTTCAGCGACAAGGAACTAGGCTTCCACCTCATCCTCTGGGTGGTTACACGAATTGGAAAACTACTGGGCGCCACAAATGAATATCCATTCCACTACCAGGTCATGTTCTTTGATGCGCTACTGTTGGCCTTCGTAGCATACGCATTGTACCGCTGCAAGATCAAGTTCCCTTGGATCTACATGCTGCTGCTGTCCTGCGTTTTCCCGCCAATGACATTTCGCCTCGTTTCCCTAAGGGCATATCTGCTCTCCATCACCATTGCCACCGTGCTAATTAGTATGTTCCTGGACGAGCGCTTCTGCACCTGGCGCTGGCGCTATCTGGCGCTGCTCGCAATGGGCTTCATCGCAGCATGGTCCTACAGTTCACCTCATCTGCTCATTTTCACCATTGCGCCATTTGCCATAGCAGACTATCTGAAAGCCCGCAACCTTAAAGCGCTTCTGGCGACACCAGCTGCATTCCTGCTGGGAATTGTTCTGGGACTTACAATACATCCGCAATTTCCAAACACATATCTCATGTTCAAAGTGCAATGCATTGACGTGATAATCGAGAGTTTCCTCAAGATGGGAAAAGTGCCATTGGAGGGAGGAGAGGAATTCTACACCAATACATTTGAGCTTATCCGCAACCACTATTACCTGTATCTTGTACTTCCTGTAACTGTGATTGTTCTGGCAATCAAATACAAGGAAACTTTCTTTGGACAGGATTGGCTGAAGAACAATGTGTTCAACGGACTTCTCTTAACCGCTGTTGTGAACACTCTGTTGTCATACAAGGTATTCCGCTTCAGCGAATATGCCTTAGTGCCGCAATGTCTGCTCCTGGCATACGCAGTGAACAAAGTGCTTGAGACAAAAGATGCAGCCAATGCCATAAAGAAAGATACCGAGCCACAGGAACAGGAGGACAAGAAGCCACAGTCCAAGCCCATCACCAGAAGAGCCATGCTTTTTACGGTTATGCTGGTCTATACCTTGACTTGCCTAGGAGCGCTGTTCTGGTACACATCCCATCTTGTCTCCCAGGGAATGGGGGAACTTCCAGCACTGGGCGTCGCTCAATGGGTGGAAGACCAAAAGCTCCCAGAGGGCACTGTCATAGCCAACTTCATGTGGCCTGATTTTCCAAGACTGTACTATGCACTGCCAAAATACCGTTTCAACTGGGGACTTGACCCATCGTTCACATGGAGAAATTCCCCTGAACTTATGGACTTCATCAAACGAGCTTCAAAACGGGAAAAACTTACGCCAGCCGACTTCAAGAAGGCATACAAGGCACGATACATCTATGTATATATTCTCCAATATGAATGCGCCCAATGCTGCTGGGAAAACGGCCTTATCCCAATCTACGAAAACTGGGACGGCTATATCTTCGACCTGGACCTGCCAGCCAGGGAAATCACTTCCTCAACGCCAAAGTTGCAATTTCTAGATTTGGTTAAGCAAGGCAAAGGCGCCGCTTACGTAATGCAGTATTGCCTGGAGAAAATGTACAACTACTATGGCGTACCCATAGAGAAGAAATAGGCAATGCCACGCAACCTGTATCAAATACTAGGCGTCTCGCCAGGCGTTGGCTTTGATGAACTGAAGAAGGCATACCGCACCCTGGCAAAGCAATGCCATCCAGACCTATTCGGAAACGACAACGCAAAGACCGAGGAATTCCAGCGACTAGTCCACGCATTCGATGTCTTGTCGGATCCCGACAGCAGAAGCCAATACGACAGGCACCTGGAATTCGAAAACGCCACTGGCTCCGCACTGCGTACACAGGCCGTGATGGACAGCATAGCAGACGACATCCTGGAGGAAATGGTGGTAGGCAACGATGCTCCAAAGCACACCACGCTAATGACATTGATGCTGGACCTGGAACGCACGGAGAACTTCATACGCTTCAGGCAGGCAAAGACACTGTTCTTCTGCGGGCAATATGGCAAATGCCAGAGCATCTGCGAGGCATTGGTCAACATCAGCCCAGGCAACATCCTTTACCACTACTACCTGGGCGAATCATGCCGCCTCCAGAACAAGTTTTCCAAGGCGGTGAAGCATTTCCGCATCTGTCTTGCGCTGGGCATGCACCGCACGCCACCACAGCGTTTGGTGAAGATACGCAAGCATTGCAGGCAGGCACAGGAAAACAGGGGCTTCTGGGGCAAGTTCATGGCTTGGCTTATGGGCGAGGAGCAGAAGGAGCCCATCTCGGAAGAGGAAAAGATGAGGCTTATACTGGAGGATACCTTCAGCAGAGGACATAAAAAAAGAGAACATCATTCTCTGTCAGGACATAATCATGGCAGAAAACTACTAAAATGACAATGAGCGACAACGTTAGATTCATACTCATCAGGCATGGACAGACCAGGGAAAACCAACTGCATATTCTTCAAGGACAGATGGACACCGAACTGGACGAGACTGGCATCGCACAGGCACACACCACGGCAAGGGCCATAAAGAACCTACCCATTGACATCGCATTCTCCAGCGACTTGAAACGCGCCATGCTGACTGCGCAAATTGCATTGGCAGACCGCCCAGAAATCAAAATCATACCGACCGAGGCGCTTAGGGAATGGCGCCTGGGCAGGTTTCAGGGCATGACATGGGACCAAATCAGGCAGGAAAATCCCATAATTCCAAAGCTGTTCACAGAGGAAAGCAGAACAATAAGCGAATATGGCGTGGAGACAAAACAGGATCTTCAGCAAAGGGTATCGGACTTCTTCTGGAAAACCGCCCAGGAATACCCAGGCAAAAATATACTTATCTGCACACATGGCGGCGTTATGCTGCGGATATTCCGCCTGGTAACTGGCGTAATTGACCCAAATAACAAAGTCACCGTACCAGACAACGCCAGCATATCAAAGATAGAATACCTGGCAGACCGAAAGGGCTGGCAACTGGTGGAATGGAACACCCGCCCATACAACACAGCCCCTGCAGACCCAGGTTTATAAAATTTATCCACAGATTTCCACAGATTGTCACAGATTATTTTATATGAATGGATTTCTTGATTTGCCGATCGGCAAATCAAGAAATCTGTGAAAATCTGTGGAAATCTGTGGATAAAAAAACTGCCGCACAACGTTTTAGTGTTGCGCAGCAGTTTTTATTCTAGCCTAACCTGTGGTATTATTTGGCCTCGTCGTCGCGGACGACCATGACCTTCAGCGTGCCAGTAACCTCAGCATGCAGCTTGACGGGAACGTCAACGGAACCCAGCTCGCGGATGGCGTCTGCCAGGACGATGCTGTTCTTGTCCAGTTCAAGACCCTGTGCGGCTGCGGCCTCGACAATCTGCTGTGTGCCAACTGAGCCATACAGCTTGTCATTTTCGCCAGCTGCGACCTTGATGGTCAGGCTGATCTTGGACATCTTCTCGGCCATTGCCTGTGCCACTGCGACGCGCTCTTCATGCTCTTTCTGGAGCTGGAGCTTGCGCTTTTCAATAGCCTTCAATGCACCCTTTGTGACTGGGGTAGCCAGCTTGCGAGGAAGCAGATAGTTCCTTGCATAACCTGGTGCCACATGAACCTGGTCGCCGATTTTTCCGAGATCGGCAACATCTTCAAGCAATAAAAGTTGTACTGCCATCGTATATATCTCCTATCTCGTTTAAATTACAGAACCAATGCCAAAATGCGTGCGCGCTTGACTGCGATTGCCAGCATCTTCTGATGCTTGAAGCAGTTGCCTGTGATGCGGCGGGGCAGAATCTTGCCGCCTTCAGTCTGGAAACGCTTCAGCAACTCAACGTCCTTGAAGTCAATGTTGAAAATCTTGTTTTCGCACAAACGGCACTGCTTCTTGCGCACCACCCTGCGGCGATGCTGCCTAGGCTTCATATTCTTCATTTTCTCTCCTTGAAAGTTCAAGCCGCTATTAAAACGGCCATATCTTCATCTTATCTACCATCAATCTTCAGTAGGGAAGCGCCTCGCCCTCGGCGGGCTGCATGTTTTCCAACATGTCATTGTCCAACGCCTCACCTTCAGGATAATCCTGAGTGGGCGCATCTTCCGAACCAAGTATCTGGATGCTTTCCGCCGCAACCACGGTCTTGCGGCCACGTGGCTGCAAGGGGTATTGGCGAAGACGCCCTTCAACCATCAGCACCTGACCCGCGGACAGACCTGATTGCAAAATTGACGCCAAACGTTCACCGGCCTCGATTTCAACTGTCAGCCTCTCTTCAACAGTCCTGCCAAAGGGCGTCACCACTGGCTGCACTACCTCCAGCGGCAGAACACACACATTCTCGCCATTGGGTGTATTGCGCATGGTGGGCGCCGAAAGCAAGGTACCCATCAATTCGACTTTACAGAAACTGGCCGCCATGATTGCCTCCAGAATTAAGACAGATACTCAAACAAGCTCAATCCCTGCCGCGGTAAGGACGCTCGTCAAAATCAAAGGCATCCTGGAAGTTGTCTTCCTTGATGAGCTTGTCATGCTCTTCACGGGGGTTGAACACATCGTCATCCTGCCCGTCCTCATACTCGAACACAACCAAGCGGAGAACGGACTGGTTCAGGCGGTACTTGTCCTTCAAAGCCGCCACGAATGTGCCTTCCGCCTCAACGACATAGTCCCAGTAGATACCAGTCTTGCGCTTCTTGATGGGATAAGCGAATGTGCGCTGCTCAAAGAACTTCACGCGTGTGACATTGCCACCCATTTCCTTCATCGATGCCTGGAATGCATCCGAAAAGGCATCGCCATTGCCCTCGACCACGCGTGGGTCGAGAATGATCACCACTTCATACTTCTTCAATTTTGTGTCTCCTTACTTTCGAGGCCGTCACCCGAAGGTACGCCCTCATCAGGCATTGTCTTGTCCAGCGAGACTTCCTCAAGCGTCACGCTAAAGCCCTCGATGCCACGTTCCACGCAATTGCGCAGACGCGTCACCGCCTCGTCCAGCACACGCTCAAGAAGTGCCTTCTCACTGGAAGCCCAACTACCAAGGACATAGTCTATCACGCCCTCGTCGCCAGGCTGCGGTCTCCCAACACCTACCCTGAGCCGCGCAAAATCCTGCGTGCCCAGGCATTCCGCAATGGACTTCAGCCCGTTATGCCCGCCGCTGCTGCCCTTCGCCCTAAGGCGCAGGCGGCCCAGCTGCATATCCAGGTCATCGCTTACCACAAGCAGGCTGCTGGGAGTTAGAGCAGCCCACTCAAGTACAGGCGCAACAGCAAGACCACTGGAATTCATGTATGTCATCGGCTTCAGGACCAGCAACTCCTGCCCCAATCTGCCTTCGCATCTTTTGAGAAGCACCCTGTACAGCTCGCCTTCCAGAGGCTGCCATTCTGCCTTCTCCACAAACTCCGCGCTCTGCATCAGGGCATCCACAACCATAAATCCTGCGTTATGACGCGTATTGACGTATTCATAACCAGGATTTCCAAGACCAACTATCAACAAGCTGGCCTTTGGCGCTTCAGTCCCTTCGCTATTGCACTCCATTGCAGAAAACTTATCGGCAGTGCCCAGCACCGCCGTATTCCATCATTTCTTTTCTTCGGCTGGTGCGGCCTCTGCAGCTGCTGCCTCGCCCTCGGCGGGAGCGGCCTCTTCCTCGGCCTCAGCCTTGACTGTGCGGACATGGCACACCACCAGTTCGGCATCAACTGCGGGAGTGACGCCCTCTGGCATAACCAGGTCTTTCACATGTATTGCATTGTCAAGCTCAAGATTCGTCACATCAACTGTGATGTTCTCAGGCATATTAGCTGGCAGTGACTTGACTTCGATTTCCATCATAACCTGCTCAAGCTGGCCGCCCTGCTTCGTGCCTGCTGCCTCGCCTTCCAGAATAATCGGAACCAGGCTGGTGATGATTTCATCCATTGCGACTTCCTGGAAGTCAATGTGGAGAATGCCAGGATTGATTGGATGACGCTGAACTTCCTTCACGATGGCTGTCTTTGTCTCGCCGCAGCTGCATGCGAGTTCAACCAGACCATTGTGGAATACGATCTTCGCCGCCTCAGCGGGTGAAATCACGATTGGCTGCGCTGCCTGGCCATGGCCATAGACAACTGCTGGAATCATTCCTGCACGACGAATGCGGCGGGCATTGGCTGTGCCCAGCTCATCACGCTTCGCAATGCTGACGCTAATTGCTTTGCTCATTGTTCTTCTTCTTTAAGTTTTATTTACTCTCGAATGCCCACATAACGACACACCCTTGCATCGTCCCAGGACATTCTACCATAGAAAAGTTGCGCTAATATAGCACGTTTTTTTCCTTTAACCACACAAGATGCACTATTTTCTTGTAATGGGTCACAAAATGATACGCTTATGCGCGGCATTATTACAGCGCGGCTCCATGGAGCGGCATTGCCGCGCTCATCAATCACAGCAGGAAATTCAACAATACCATAGCAAAGAACACCATGGCGCAAGCCGTGGCTACAAATGTTAATATCGCCCCTATGCCGCCCACCAGGCCAGGCCCGTCATCATCGCCCTGCGCCTGCAGATTCGGTACAGGAGCAGCAGCCCTGACTTCCTCCTTCTTCTTCAGCGAAGGAGCTGCCTCTTGCTTTGGTTCTTCCTTGGGAGCCTCAGGCGCAGGCGCAGCTGGAGCAGCGGCAGCAGCTGGAGCAGCCGCGCCCTCCAGTCCTGGCGGCAGACTTGGCTGAGCACCTGGCGTTTCCTCAGTCTTTTTCAGCTTAAGACCAAGTTTCTTCGGTTGCGCAGCAGGTGCTTCCAACTTGACTGTGGAAGACGGGCTTGCGGCATCAGCCGCTGGTGCTGCCGCCGCAGGGGCCGCTTCGGCGGGAGCTGCTGGGGCCGCACCTGGACGGTTCAGCTTAATAGTTGAGGAAGCGGGATCCGCTTTTGGAGCCGCCGCTGGTGTAGAGGCGGCAGCAGCCGAGGCCTCTTCACGGCTGGGAGCCGCTGCACCCACACGTGGTCTAGGCATGGCAACAACCGTTGCCGTCAGGTTTTGCTTCTGCGGCATTGGCGCGGCCTCAGGCTGTGGCGCAGCAGCAGAAGATGCACCTGGCGTAGCCAACTTGATTTTAGGCATTGCAGCCGCAGTCGAATTCAAGTTGGGCTTGGAAGGCATTGGAGCCGCCGCTTGGGCAGCTGCCGCTGGCGCAGCGGCAGCTGGCGCAGGTGATTCTGGCGCTGGGGCCGCTGGCGGTGGTACCTGAATAGTTGATGATGGCTCTGACTTCAGAGCAATCTTGAGTTTCGGTATTGCGGCAGCTGTCGCATTCAGGTTTGGCTTGGGCTGTATCGGTGCAGCTGAAGCTTCCTGAGCTGCTGGAGCAGGCGCTGGTTCTGGCGCAGGTGACGCTGGCGCAGGCGCTGCTGGCGCAGGCGCTGCTGGCGGCGGCACCTGCATAGTTGACGAAGGTTCCACCTTGGGGGCTATCTTCAACTTCGGGATGGAAGCAGCTGTCGCACTCAAATCTGACTTGGACTGTATCGGTGCAGCTGAAGCCTCCACGGCGGGCGCAGGTGCTGGTGTTGGCTCTGACACGGGTGGCGCAGGCACTACTGGCGGCGGCACCTGTATGGTCGATGAAGGCTCCACCTTGGGAGTAATCTTCAGTTTTGGAATTGCAGCTGCCGTTGCATTCAAATTGGACTTGGGAGAAATCGTTGCAGCAGGCTCTGCTGGCGCTGGAGCAGCGGCTGGAGCAGCGGCTGGTGCAGCGGCTGGAGCAGCTGCAGCCGCTGGCTCTGCTGGAGTTGCTGCTGGTGGAGGAACTTGAATCGTGGAAGATGGAGCCTGCGCCCCAATTTTCAATGGCGCGGATTCGGTGGACGTTGCCTGAGGAATGTTGAGGTGTGCGCCTTCTGCGGTTGAAACCTGGGCACGGGGTGCCGTCCTCACGACCTTCATGCGTATGGTTTCGCGCTTGTTCTGGGCACCCGGGGCCATGGCCGAGGCATTGCCATCACGTTCAGAGATGCGACGAAGGCGTCCAGTGGCGGTATCACGCAGGCTGATGGGGTCCGCAATGGTCTGCGTCGCGCCAGGATCCGCGCCAAAAGGCGCAGCAGGCGCAGCCCCAGATGAAGCATTGCCGCTGTTTTCCACCCTGAAGCGATTGGTATCTGTATTCTTCGCCAACTTCAGCTTCGGCACTGGATTCTCATTCTCACTCATCGATGTTCTCCCGTATTTGGAATAAATTATAATTCAAGCATTTCAGCGGCAAAACATATTGTATAAAAAGGAAATGGCAAGTCAATGTGAAAATTATTTTTTGGCTGTGTCGATTGTAATTGTAGATGCACGTTTTTTTGAATTCTCGCGCATCTACAATTACAATCAATAAAATCACAATGGCAAGATTCAGTCATTAGCATATTCTTGAACAGAGGCTATGTTAGCAAGGTTTTCAATTTAAGGTTTTCAACAATTGCAGTGATACTATGTTTCTTTTAATTGACACGGCGAATATCGCGGACATCCGCAAGGCACTTGAACTATTTCCACTGGCAGGCGTGACCACATGCCCCAGCATAATCACCAAAGAGAAGCGTCCATTCTGGGAACTGCTGACGGAAATACGCAGCCTCATCGGCAATGACAAAATGCTGCACGCGCAGGTGCTTGGGCGCACAGCCGAGGAGATGCTGCAGGACGCAATCGCTCTGCGCTCCCGCATTCCAGGCAACTTCTATGTAAAGGTGCCAGTAACACTGGAGGGACTCAAGGCAATGCCCATGCTGCGGCGCGAGGGCATTCCATTCACCGCTACCACCATACACACCATTGCTCAGGCCATCCTGGCGGCGGAAAATGGCGCCTGCTACCTTGCGCCATATATCAACCATATTGAGGACGAAGGCATTTCTGGCGCGGACTTCATACGCCAGGTCACGGAATATCTCAACCGCAACAATCTTCCCTCCAAGCTGCTGGCTGCCTCCTTCAGGAACACACGCCAGATCGTCTCCGTCATAACTGCAGGCGCACATCACGCAACCCTCGCACCTGACCTGGTGTGGAAACTCGCTGACAGCCCCATGACAGACCAGGCCGTCGAGAAATTCCGCCGTGCCTGGGATGAAACATACGGCACAGACAAGAATATCGCAAATCTGTGATGCCGTGCCGACTAGATGTGCTTTTTCAGGCAGAAATATGATTATAGGCGAATCTGAATGAGAGAGGTTTAAAGCATCTTTAACAGATTCTCCAGTTTTTCTTTGAATCCTTTCACAACGGCCTGTGGCGAAATTGGAATTGCATTACCTGTTGGACGTATGCGTGTATGCGTATCAACGTATGCAGAATTTTATATGTTCATCATACAAAATGTTGCCAACAGAGCAAATGCTACAATTCGGTTTTTCTGAAGTCTGGGGATTCGGAGACGCTGCACGAAGCGTGGCTGACAGGTACGAGTCCGAAAAGAAACCACTATTTTACTATTTACTATGGTCTTGTTGATATTGGGTATATATGAAGACTGGTACATATAGACACGTGGCGGGCACGTGCGCGTGCGTCATGCGTGCGTCATGCGTGCGCGGTAGTAGACTACTAATATGTTCCAGTCATCTAATATGTTCCAGTCATAATATGAAGAGACATAGTATCGTCGATACTATGTCTCGTATTATTAAGATACTATATATAAGACAGTACTATAGAATATGTACTAGTTGCCGGGAGAGGCTATTTGTGCTTGCTGATCTCGGACAGGATGAGAACGAGGAGGACGATTGCGCAGTCCTCGAAAGTGCCTCTATAATCCCGAAGGTGCGCGAACCACCAGAAGAGGAAGCCTGCGAGGGCGGCAATTTTGATGGACGAGACGAATAGCGTCCGCAGGAAGAACGGGTTGGGTCCAGACGCCCTGTTTGTCCACTCAAGGGAATCGAACGGGCGTCCGCAATGCGGGCAGGAATGCGCAAGTGAGGAAATCCTCTGCCCGCAGCAGGGGCACGGCTCCATCTCCTCGCCTTCCTTTGATGCGTTGGAGTCTTTTTGGGCGCTGTCGAGCGGCGAATAACTGAGCCATTTCAGAATAGGGCTGTTTGACGGGTCCATGAATGACGGAGTCGCCTCCTCCTGCCTCAGTTCTCTGCGTCCCTCTGATGAGTCGGAGTTGGATGCGCTGGGGGGAACGGGGGGCACCTGGTGCTCGGCGTTGCAGAACGGGCAGCGCCTTTTTCCGTCCGTGTCGGTGGCGAAGCTTGAAAGCAGGTCCTCGCCGCACGACGGGCATTTGTAGATGAAGGGTTTGCTCTCCTCCTGCCTCGGCTCCACCTTCGCGGCCTCTGGGTCGTGCATCTCCTCTGTCTGAACCCCTCTCATTGGTATGGTTATCTTCGCGCCGCACTTCACGCACTTGCTCTCAGTCCCGCGCCACTTGTCCTCCACGGCAAGCCTCGCCCCGCATTCGGGGCAGTCGAAATCGAACCATGTCATCTTGCTGCCTCCCTTCTTCTCTTCTCCGCCTCGTCGAGAGTCCTCATCGAGGATGAGTCTATGCAACACTCGTCAAGCCTGTCGAGAATAGCGGATGTGTTTTTTCACGCGTCATAGTGTCGTTTTCCATCGTTAGTATTGCGTCTATTGGAATATATGG
>JAFSTJ010000527.1 GCA_017450525.1 Victivallales bacterium
AAAGAAGAGCATCACACGCGGGATAATGCGCTTTTCCTCAATGTAGTTGAACACGGGGACAAAGTCGGTGCCGCCACCGCCTTTCGCATTAAGGCTTTTTGGCACGCGGCTGTTTTCCGTGTACTCCTGGACATCGGTGATTGTCGCGTCACATTGGATAACCGTAAGGTGGAACTTGCCGAACTGACGCATGATCTTCAGCACATCACCGAAGAACTTGTCGATGTAAGCCCGCGTAGAACCCGACGTGTCGATTGCAAGCACAGCCTCTAGCGAGGCATTGTTGCGGCTGGGCAGATACATCTTCTGCCACACGAAACGCTTCGCTGGCGGCAACCACTGCATGTCGCCTCCTGAATGCAACGTCAGGTAGCGGCGCAGCTTCTGCATGTAGTCTATCTTCGATTCTCGGAACTGCTGGACTATCTCGGCAATGTCACCAGGCAAAAGGCCGTGCATCATCTCGTAGTTCTGGGCAGTCTCCAGGATGCGCTGGCGCCATACCTCACGCATCATGGGGTCGCAGGTTGTATCCACCGCGGCATCCACCTCGCCCGCTTCCTGCGCATCCGCGCTGTCAGGGATTCCGCCAGTGCCAGCATCGGCATCCTGTTCATTCTTGCCAGAGGCATTTTTGCCGCCTTTACCTTTCCTCTTGCCATCATCCTCGCCAGAGACATTTCCATTGCCAGACGAAGCGCCAGCCCCCTTGCCATCTTGTTGCTCGCCATTCTCCTCGCCAGAGGAATTTCCATTGCCAGACGAGGCGCCATTCCCTTGCGAGTCATCCCCCGCACCTTCCCCGCCGTCTTCGCAGGGAAGGCAAACTGTACTGTTTTCCTCCTGCTTTTTCTCCTGCGCCTGTTCAGGCAAATCAGGCAGGTTTATGCGTCCCGCCAGGTAAAGATGCACATCAGCATCCTCGCTGCGGGGCGCAGTTTTTTCAGGCAATTCCTTGAAAATGTCCTCCACTGTCTTATGCTTCGGGAACAGGTCTGCATAGTCTGGCTTTACTGCCATCGCCACTTTCTCCGCTTTGAGAAGCGTATAGACCTCCAAATCGCTGGCTGCGTCAAAGCGGTGCGCATCCAAATCTCCCCGCCTGAAGGAGTGGCAGAGCGCGGCTGTCCAGATGGTATGGGCAATAATGGCGGCACGCGTCACCATAGGCAACTGGCATATCCATTCAGGGCGGATGTAGATGACCTTGCCATTGGTGGCAATGGTGCGTATTCGGGAATCCACTACGGGCACAAAGTCAATCTGCAAGCCAAGATGCCCCACAAACGGATAGTGCAGAACTAGCTGTCCCCTGGCGTTTTCACAGAGTTCCAATGCCTTCTGGCGAGACTTTTCGCTGTCCTTCGCGTTCCAGTTTGTCAGCCTTTGCTTCATCAACTTGCCCTCCCGCGCAATGCCTTTCCATGCTTCTTGAGCCATTCCGCATATTTCTTATGCTTGACAATCAGCATGTTGCTCTCAGCGCCATTTGGATTTGAGTTCATCGCATCCAACATGCTCATCGCCGCGAAATCGCTGGGCATCTCAATGGAAATGCGGAAGAAGCCGTTAAGCCGCTCTTCCTGGGTGCCCTTGTCCTTGTCCCACAGCACCTTGCAGAGCGCCGTGCAGAATGCGTAGCGCTTGCCCTGGTCCTTGGGAATTGAGATTTCCGCCTTGGGGTCCAGCATCATCTCCACCACACGGCGCATTTCATCGTAGATGTGGTAGAAGCTGAGCAGTTCCAGGCCAGTTGCATTACCCAACAGCCCGCAGAGGAACGGCGTCAATATGGCGTCATCCTTTCCTTCAAGGCGATGGAGCATCACGGAGGCACGCTCCCAGCTGCGAGGCGTTGGGAAGCCACGCTCCAGGTTCTGCTTGTCCTCGTTCATATCCGCCAGCAGCTGGGGCTTGAACTGCAAGAGCCCCACCACAGCGCCGTGCAAATCGCTCTTCACAGCCCACTCATGCCAGCTCTGCACATCGTATGCCAGCTCCACATGGAGAAAGCGGTTCGCCAAGGCGGAACTCATGGCAACGGCACTGGCACCGTCCTCGATGCGGTTGCCTGCAGCGACAATCAGCCATCCATCAGGCAAGTGGTAGTCCTCGCCCAGGCGACGATCCAGTATCAACTCGTATGCGGCGGTCTGTATGGTGCGGTCGCAGGCGGAGAGTTCGTCCAGGAAAAGTATGCCACGGCTTTTCTGGTCACGTGGATAAGTGGAGGAAATCTTCCAGTGCACACCGTCCTCTTCGGGAACAGGCAGCCCCTTGATGTCGATGGCTTCCATCTGCGCCAGGCGCAGGTCGATGAAGCCGCATCCATGAGCCTCTGCCACGCTCCTGACAATGGCGCTCTTGCCCACTCCTGGAGGCCCCCACACCATGATTGCGGGAAGACGCTCATCGGGATTGTCCCAGCGTGTCTCAAGTGAAAATGAAATAATGTCGTTTAGTTGCTTTGCAGTAATACGATTGCAGGTGTCAAGGTTCATATACACTCCTTATGTTCTGTGGTAATTTCTACTAATATTACGCAATAAACGAATGAAATATTACAAGGCATTCGTTTTTTATGGCCTATCTCAAGATTTATTATCCATACGCTATGTTCCCCGAATGGGTAGGTATGTGCGCG
>JAFSTJ010000528.1 GCA_017450525.1 Victivallales bacterium
AACTGGAGGACGAGGCATGGAAGAACAGCATAGAATTGACCAATTTCCTGATCAACAGCACATCACAAAACGCGAATGAGCAGACATCCGTCCGTCTGCTCTGGGATGATGAGAACATCTATGTCTCCTTCCACTGCAAGGAAAAGGCGCTTAATCCTTATGAAGACAGATTAGGTGACTTCCAAAGGAAATATGCAAAACATGATTCCTCCGATGCGATATACAAGGACGACTGCGTGGAATTTCTGCTGTTCAATCCAAAGACGAAAGGAAAAGTCTACGACATAGTCATGAGCGCCTCTGGCGTCTTCAATGACTCACTTGATACATACGATGCCCAGGAATTCTGGTCCAAGAGGGATTTCACCTGGGAATCGGATGCGAAGACCGCCGTGTATGTGAACACGGAGGCCAAGAATGGATACTGGAATGTGGAAATCGCGATGCCTTGGAGCAAACTTGGCGGTAAACCAGAAGGCAATGAGCCATGGAGAATGCTTGCAGCCAGATTTGAAAAGGCATTCCATGAGACCAGTGCATATCAGATTGTGCCACAGGGCATTCACGTGATTGACTCATTGAGCGATATTTATTTCATTGACAGCGTGCCTGGTGTCAAAGTGGAAAAAATGCCCGAATTTGTGCCTGGCTCCAATAAAATCACAGCCTCTGTGAAAACCGAGGCGTCTTTGACGATGTTCACGCAAATCAACTTCCCCAAGAATGTATTCAACGAGGAGACATCAATTTCCAAGACCAGCACAAAGGCAGAGCACGGCTTCAAGCTCATGAACAATGGTGCTTTCAAATTCTCTTGGGGGCTAAGGGGAAGCGCCGACATGCGGGAATATTACAGATCCCCAATGTATAAAAAAGAAGTGGTGACCACATTCCTGGAAGCGAAACTGGACAAGGCAAACCTGGAACTTAACGGCGCGCCCATCAAAGGCAAGGCAATGCTGCACAGCGGGCTTAACACACTGAAGATCGATGTAAAGGAAGGGGCCAAGGTGTCACTCTCGGCCTTCGGCTATGAAATCCCATACCCTGATGGTTGGCTCAAAGACCAGCAGACAGGCAAGCATACCTTGAAATTGTACCTGGACGCCACCGACGTCTGGCCGAATTGGAGGCACAATGGCATCTCCATCATAAAGGGGAAGATACAGCAGATTATTCTAGTGCCGAAGGGATTCCCTGGCGTTGTCCTCAATGACTATACACTCTATTTGGATTTGCCAGAAGGCATTTCCTTCCTGGGCGCATCAGGTTACTACAAGTGCTACAATCTTGAAAGCCGCGAGATCGGCAAAGTCAAATACGGCAAAAAGACCTTGCGCAGGTACGCGATCCGTGTGCTGAGGTCAGTCCCAATCGGGAAAAAGATCGAAGGCCATCAAATGATAGTTGCGGTGGTCTCGGCCTCCGCCAATTTCAAGGGCAATGAGACTGAACTGTACTTTCATGCAGGAAGCGCCGAACATGGAATTGCGGAGTTGCCGAGCAAAATCGATGTGCACATTTTGCCAGAAACCAAGGGCAAGCAGCCAAAGTTCCCGCTCAGGATTCAGATGTGGTCTGGCTGGCTTCAAAACCTGGATAATCGTGAACTCCTGAAAACCACATACCGCTATTTGGCTGACATGGGCATCAATGAGGCGACGAGAGTGCCTGAAAAGGGCAAAGTACCAGAGGTCAAGGAATTCGCCCTGTTTAACTTCGCCTCGTGGAATTTTGACATAGCGCCATACCTGGAGCAGCATCCGGAGCAAAGGAGAATAAATGAAAAAGGCAAAGTCGTAGCCACCGAGATCTGTTCAAGCGCATATCTTGAGGACAAACGCTTCAAGGATTACCTGTCGGGCGGTATGAAGGAATGGCATCAAAGGCAGCATAAGCCCTCCCATGTCAACTGGGACTACGAATCAAGAGCCTTAAGCAGCTATCTGGCGTGCTATTGCCCGACATGCCTGAAGACATTCGCAAAACAGGAAAACGTACCCGAAGCTGGTCTGACACCCGATAAGATCAAGGCATCCTACAAAAAGCAATGGATACATTACATCACCAAGCGCATGGCTGACATATCGGGACTCCACAGGGAAATCTTCCACAAGGAGCTGCCAGGTGTAACATATTCGGTCTATAGCGCATATCAAAGCGAGGGTGCCAAGGAGCACTACGGAATTGACTGGAACATGCTGGCTGACAAGACGGACCTGGCAATGACTGGATATGGCCGCAAGGAGGATGAGTTGCAGGCGACCAGAGCAGCCCTGAAGAAAACACCTTGGGTTATAGGAATTGTTTGCTACCCATACGATTTTTCCTCGAGAATTGCGCCAGACTACATCAGCAAGGCAAGATTGCTGAGAAGCGTGGCTGACGGTACAGCTGGTGTTTTGATCTATAATTTCCCGACATTGGACGGGCGCTCCTTCGCTTCATTTGCGGCTGTCAGCAGAATTATGGCTGACCATCACGCTTTCTTCGTTTCGGGCATCAGGGCAAACGAGCTGCTGTC
>JAFSTJ010000529.1 GCA_017450525.1 Victivallales bacterium
AGCGCAAACTGCTGGACAAGCAGCGCGAGGGCAAGAAGCGCATGAAGGAAATCGGAAACGTGAACATACCGCAGGAGGCATTCGTGGCTGTTCTGCGCTCCAACAACGAGGATTGACAAAAATGTCCATTTTCATAGTACTTCTGCTGGATGCGGCAATAATCTACTTCTTCTTTGGCAACTGGATAGTGGACGCGCTGCGCACAAAGAAAAGCAGAAACCGCCATCAGCTTGACTTGTTCAAAAAACACCTGAAGAAACGGCTCTTGCGTGAAGGCGATTTGTTCAATGAAGCGCAGACTGCGGCGATAGCGGCTCAGATTGCCGAAATTGAGGCAGTGGATTTGAAGAACGCAGAGGCTGTCAAGACTTATCTGGAGCATCTCAACTCCGAGAAGGTGCAGCGCCAATTGCCGCCACAGCCAAGTTGCCTCTGGTTCAGGAACAACTACGAAACCATAGTAATAGCGCTTGCGCTGGCATTCGGCATACGCGCCCTGTTTGTGCAGCCATTTAAAATCCCCACGGGCAGTATGCAGCCAACGCTCTGGGGCATCCACTACGAGACAAGCGACAAGGAACCTCCTTCAGGCAGATTCGCCTACATATTCAACTACCTGAACTACTCCCAGCGCCCATTGAACGTTACAGTTGAAAGCGACGGCGCATTGGACATGGACAGCTTCGTGCCAGTCAAATCATCCTTGTTAAACAGCAAATGCAGTTTCCGCATCGGAGGCAAGACATACGTGGTACCTGGAACGCCAGACAGAATCAAGCGCATCATTTTCGACGATGTACTGACGCCTAAGGGCAGCCTCTTCTTCCGCAAGGGGGAACGCATTCTGCACGGCAATCTTTGCAGTGGCGACCACCTCTTCGTCAACCGCCTGGTATTCAACTACAGGGAGCCACGCAGAGGAGACATCACCGTCTTCATAACAGACGGGCTTACAGATTTGCTAGGGCACGGTTTCGGCGGCAGGTTCTACGTAAAACGACTGGTGGGATTGCCAGGAGATACGCTGAAAATCAGCGGCAGGAAACTCTATGTCAAGCCAAAAGGCGAAAATGACTCCAAGGTCATAGACGACAGCCCCGCCTTTGACAAGGTACACAGCGCAGTCGATGGCTACAACGGATACGTTAACTTCCCATCGGCACAGTACCTTAGAACTGCCGATGAGACTTTCACCGTACCCGAAGGGCAATATTTCATGCTGGGTGACAACAGCATAAACAGCCTGGACAGCCGCTTCTGGGGCACCGTACCACGCAAGAACCTGGTGGGCACCGTGCAGATTGTATGGTGGCCATTCGCAGAGCACTGGGGCTGGCTCAGCAAGGGCCTCACCCACAACGCAGGCAAGAACGTATCCGCTGGCTCGGACAACTTCTAACATGGGCGCCTGTTGGGTGCGTGGGGCGAAAGCCCTGCGTAATTGCGTCCACATAAAATAACAATGGACTTTACCACACTGGACACATCAAGACCGCTTTCGCCTAGGGGCTTCCCCCAGGCCACGAAGGTGCTGTGCCTTTGGCAAAAATTGTTTCTAGTGTTGCTGTTGCTAGGGATTGCAGCCTGGGCCTGGTGGGACTGGCGCAACGAGTTGCTGGTGCTGAACGGCATACTGACCGTGTTCTACCTTTTGTCAACGCTTTACCGCATGCTGATTATTGACCTGGCCCTGAAGAAGCAGCGTGAAATGGTGGTGGAGGACTACAGCACGCCGCCAGACGGAAAGGAGTGGCCCCGCTACATGGTGATACTGCCTATGTACAAGGAAGCCGCCATTTTGCCACATTTGGTGGAAGGCTTGAAAAAGATGGACTACCCTGCGGAGCGCCTTGAAATAAAGTTGCTCATAGAGGAGGATGACCATGAGACAATGGAGGCTGCTGAAGCAATGGATTTGCAGCCGCCATTCAGCATCTGCAAAATACCAGTGTCCTATCCACGCACAAAGCCCAAGGCCTGCAATGTGGGCATAC
>JAFSTJ010000530.1 GCA_017450525.1 Victivallales bacterium
AAGCCCTCTGGATGCAACACTGTACCTGTTTTGACGCCATGCCAGAGGTGTTCTGTGTCCACACAGGGCTTGTGCTGGTCAATATCATTGGCTGACCCATTACGATATTTGTGCATTTTTCTAGAAAAGAAGATTGACAAACGATAAGTGTGGAGTACATTTTGTCTTGAAATACACCTGTGTGGGTGTGTAAAGAGTTTTTTAACCCCACAACGCAAAGAGAGGAGAAGATACTATGGCAGCTGAAGAAAAAGTGAAAAACACTGGAAAAGAGAATGAAATGGTGGCGATTGCAGCTTGCAGCGATGAAAAGGGCAATGTCCAGATTTCCAACAATGTGGTTGCGTCAATAGTTCGCAAATACGTGTTGGCTGTGGAAGGTGTGGTTCGCACTGCTCCTCAGGGCCTGGTTGAAGGCCTTGCCAACATTCTGGGACGCAAGGGTGTCGAGAGCAGCATCGGTCTGGAATTGAACGAGGATGGTGTCGTTGTCACATTGGCCTTGGTGCTTCGTTTTGGATGCAATGTTCCCGCAGTTGCCAGCGAAATCAAGAACATCCTCTTTGACAAGATTCCCGCTCTCACTGGCTATCCAGTAAGCAAAGTCAACGTGAATGTGATTGACCTGGAAGAGGAGGAACCAGAAGAGGAAGAAGAGGCCGAGGAGGCAGACAAGCAGTAACAGCCCCCAGGGGAGGTTTGAATGGAAGAAACAAGTTGCAAAGTTTGCGACTACGCTCTGGCTGCCTTGCAGAACAGCCAGTTCTGGACAGGTGCTTTGGCTGGCTTCGTAGTGGCATTGCTTATCTGCCTGATTTGGAAGTGCATTTCCTTCCGCAGTGCGCAGCGGAAGGAAATCGTTGTCGAGGACAGCGAGAAGGGCACGTTCACAATCACCAATGGTGCGCTCATGGCGTTTGTCCGCAACATCGCTGATTCTTTTGAACAAGTGGATGTTGTTGGTCTCCGCCTTGTTGAGAGGCGGGATGGTCTTGCAATGGTGATAAATGTCAAGGCAAGCGCGGATGCCGAGATAATCAAATATCTTGGGCAGTTGCGGGAAAAAATCTCCAGCGAGATGAATGCCAAGCTGGGAATAGTCGAGCAGGTCAAGGCAATTAACTTTGAGACGCAGGAACTGGTGCCTGTTGAAAAAGAGGCATGATGGCTTGTTATTCTGCATAAACGCAATTCAAAAAAAGGGGTTCAGGTAAGTTCTTTTCCTGAACCCTTTTTGTTGATGTACTTGCATACGGACGCCGAAGCGTAGCACATTCAGGTTGCTTTGGCGGAAAAAGTGTCTTTGGAGAATCTTAATTTTTACTAGTGCAACTTGAGCAGGTGCACTTCGGCGCCTAAGTAAGACTAAAATGAAAATCTACGTACAGACAGACATTGAGGGCGTGGCGGGTTTCTGCTTCTTTGAGAATCGGAACAATCCCAATTATGACAACATACTTCATCGCCAGCGCATGTACAAGTTGCTCACTGGCGAGGTCAATGCCGCAGTCAAGGCCGCCTTTGACGCAGGGGCAGACGAAGTCTATGTCAATGACAACCACGGCAGCGGATACAATATAATATTCGAGGAACTGGACGAGCGGTGCCATATTATACACGGTCGCAATGGTTCCTGCAATGTTTGGTTGCCTAAACTGGATGCCAGCATTGACGCCATGGTCATGATTGGAATGCACGCCATGGGAGGGACGCCTCGCTCAATTACGCCTCATTCCCGCTGGGATGTGAATGACGGCGAGATGTACCTCTCCGAGTGTACCATGGCATGTGCGCTGGCTGGTGAAATGGGTGTGCCTGCGGTGATGGTGTCTGGCGATGACAAGATTTGCGCCGAGGTGAGGAAGAAGATACCTGGCATAGTTGCAGTGGAAGTCAAGGAGGCTTTGAGTGCATACCAGGCATGCTCGTTGATTCCAAAGCGGGCGCAGGAACTTATCTACGAAGGAGTCAGGAAGGGCATTGAGCAGCGCAAGTCAATCGCGCCATTTGTGATACCTGGACCAGTGCGCCTGAATCTGCTGGACAGCAAGGGCCATGTGCCGCCACTGATGCCCATGGGTGAAACCGTGGTGGCGGACAAGATAAGCACGGCATTTGACGAATATGAAAGCCGCATGCCATGGAACGCTGGAGATGTGCCGCTGCCTGATGGCTTCCTTTTCCCGTAGAGGAGAAACGACAATGGAGACAAAGAACGTATTGGTCACTGGCGGCGGGCGCGGAATCGGCGCTGGCATTGTGCGTGCATTGGCGGAAGCAGGGCATAATGTGGCATTCTGCGGCAGGGCTGATGCCTCTGCAAACGCGGCATTCCTGGATGAATTGAAGGCCAAGTTTTCTGGCAAGTTCGCATATTACCAGTGCGATGTCTCCAAGGCAGAAGACCGTGAAAGATTGCTGGACAATTTCCAGGCGGACTTTGGCGAATTGGATGTTCTTTGCAACAATGCTGGCGTTGCGCCCAACGTGAGGGCGGATGTCCTGGACATGAGCGAGGAGAGTTTTGACCGTGTCATGGGCATCAATCTGAAGGGATCTTTCTTCCTGACGCAGGCTGCGGCAAAACGCATATTGACGAACAACAATGGCAAGTTCCACTGCATCATCAACACTGGTTCCATATCGGCGGATGTGGCAAGCATAAGCAGGGGCGAGTACTGCATGTCCAAGGCTGGCGTGGCAATGGCAACAAAACTATGGGCTGTGCGCTTGGCTGAGGCAGGCATCTGCGTGTACGAGGTCAGGCCAGGCGTCATCCATAGCGACATGACTTCATGCGTCACGGAAAAATATGACAAACTTATTGCCCAGGGGCTGACATTGCAGCCACGCTGGGGCGAACCCGACGATGTGGGGCGCTGTGTGGCAATGCTGGTCAGCGGCGCTTTGCTGTATTCCACTGGGCAAGTAATAAACGTTGACGGCGGCATGACCGTTGCAAAACTGTAGTCATGCGTATAGATACACTAGTCATTGGTAGCGGGGCTGCTGGGCTGGCCGCTGCATTGAACTTGAGCCGCCAGGGCGTGGAGGACATTGCCGTCTTTACGGAAGGCCTGAAGATGGGCACTTCCATCAACACTGGCAGCGACAAGCAGACATATTACAAGCTGGGCATGTATGGCAAAGAGCCAGATGCACCAGCGCTAATGGCGAGGGACATGTCTGCAGGCGGCTCGGTGCATGGAGACATCGCATACATAGAGGCTGCGCTTTCGCCGATGGCATTCCATAACCTGGTGCTACTGGGAGTGCCATTCCCCCACGATGCATACGGCCAGAACATTGGATACAAGACCGACCATGACCCCAAGCGCAGGGCCACCAGTTGCGGACCCTACACGTCCCGTGACATGTGCCGCGCATTGATTGCCGAAGTGCAACGCAGGAACATCCCAGTTTTCCAGCAGCGCATGGCGGTGAGATTGTTGGTGCACGAGGGCAATGCTGTAGGCGCGATTTTCATGAATATGGAAACTGGCGAACTGGAGACGGTCCAGGCGCAGAATACGGTGTTTGCTGTGGGTGGGCCTGGTGGGCTTTATGAGACCAGCGTTTATCCCAAGGTGCATACGGGCGCAATCGGCCTGGCACTTGAGGCTGGCGCCTGCGCCTGCAACCTTGCAGAATCCCAGTTCGGGCTTGCCTCCATCAAGTTCCGCTGGAATGTGTCAGGCAGCTATATGCAGACCTTGCCACGCTTCATCTCCACTGATGCGGACGGCAATGAGCCCCGCGAGTTTCTGCGGGACTATTTTGACAGCGCTGCTGACATGTACAACGCGATTTTCCGCAAGGGATACCAATGGCCATTCTCCGCTGGAAATGTGCCTGGCTCGTCGCTGATTGACATTTTCACCTATATTGAAACCGTGCAGAAAGGGCGCCGCGTCTGGCTGGATTATCGCAAGGATCCTGATGACCTGCGCCTGTGCGAGTTGTCGGCGGAAACACGGGAGTATCTGGAGCGCTCCAATGCAACCCAGGGCACGCCCCTGGAACGTCTGTCGGCAATGAATCCCCCTGCGATAGAACGCTACAGGAAGAATGGCATCGATTTGAGCAAGGAGCCACTTGAAATCGCGGTCTGCGCACAGCATAACAACGGCGGGCTTGAAGGCAATATATGGTGGCAGTCGGTGAATGTCAGGCATCTTTTCCCGATAGGGGAGGTCAATGGCAGCCATGGTGTGACACGTCCAGGCGGCACAGCATTGAATGCAGGGCAGGTGGGCGCATTGCGCGCCAGCGAATACATCGCGAATAGTCAGGACAGGCATGCAATTGATGATGTGGACTTTGAGAGGCTGGCTTTCCAGCAACTGGAGAAGTTGATTGCAAAGCATGCCGTTAAAGCCACTCTTGATTGGCGAAAGGAAAGAGCCGCCTTGCAGCACCGCATGAGCAAGGCAGGTGCATTCATTCGTAGCGAAAAGGCAGTGGCACAGGCTCTGGATGAGGGAATGGCGCAACTAGCTGCATTGGATAAATGCGGTTTGGGCGGACTTGCAACTCGTGATTGCGCGGAATTGCTCCGCACCAGGCAATTATGCATCGCACATGTGTGCTATCTGGCAAGCATACTGGAGCAGTGCCGTGTGGTGGGCTCCAGGGGCGGTTCAATCGTGTTGTCTGCTTCTGGCAAGAACATCTCTCCTCAATTGGGTGACGAGTGGCAGATTATGCCAGAAAATATTGCATATAGAAATTGCGTTATGCAATGTAAATATGTGGTAGGCGAGCAGCCAAGCATAACCTGGGAGCAGGCGCGGCCAATTCCCGAGACTGATGGCTGGTTTGAAAGGGTGTGGGCTGACTTCAGAAACAAGGCTATATATAACTAGAGGGTTCAGGCAAATGGCTCAGGCATTCAGAAAAGTTACTGAATTCAAGACGGTGAAGGACTTTGCCGCATATCTTCAGTCAGAAAACATTAACATAGGTCTGGCGGAAGAGATTCCAGGCGAGGGCAGGGCGGCTCTGGCTCAGCCTGTCAAATGCTATGGCCGCACTATCGGCAACCGCTGGGCAATCCTGCCTATGGAGGGGTGGGACTGTCAGGACGATGGCACGCCCAGCGACTACACGCGCCGCCGCTGGCTGCGATTCGCCACTAGTGGCGCAAAACTGATTTGTGGCACAGAGGCCGCCGCAGTCATGCACTCTGGCCGCAGCAATCCACAGCAATTGCTGGTGGCCCCACATACCGCCGATGCTCTGAAACGCATAAATGCAGAGATGCGTACCGCACACAAGGAGAAGTTCGGCAGAGACGATGATCTTATGATCGGTCTGCAACTTACTCATTCTGGGCGCTATTCGCATCCGAACGTGGCTGACAAGTTGGAATCGGTTACGGCATACGCACATCCGCTGTTGGACATTAAGTTCCATAATTCGCAGGCGAATGTGGTCAGCGATGAGGAAATACCGCAAATCGTGGCAAAATTCGCAGAGGCGGCTCTGATTGCGCAGGATGCGGGCTTCGACTTTGTGGATGTGAAGCAGGCACATGGCTACCTGGGCTACGAATTCCTTACCGCATTCGACAGACCAGGCAAATACGGCGGCTCATTTGAAAATAGGACACGCTTCTTCAGGGAAACTGTGGAGGCAATCCGCAATAAGGTGCCAGACATGCCTATTGCCGCACGATACAGCATCTTCGATATCATGCCATTCATCAAGGGTGAAGATGGTGTGGGACATCCCATGCAGTGGAATGGTCCGTATAAATACGCATTCGGCGGAGACGGCACTGGCATGGACATGGACCCAGAACTCACGGAACCTGTGCGCTTCGCAAAAATGATGCAGGAATATGGAGTGGAATTGGTATGCGCAACTATTGGCAGTCCATACTATAATGTACACATGCAACGTCCCGCATACTACCCTGTGTCGGATGGCTATCTAATGCCTGAACATCCGCTGTACAATGTGTCACGACACTTGAAGGCTGTCAGGGAACTGCGCAAACGCTGCCCAGGTCTTCTTGTGGTGGGCTCTGGATATACCTGCCTCCAGGAATACCTGCCTAACGCGGCAGAATATGCCGTAGCACATGACGAAACTGACTTCGTTGGCATTGGACGCATGGTGCTGTCATACCCCAATATCTGTGAGGATGTTCTCTCCGCCCGCCCGCTCCAGAAAAACCGCATCTGCCGCACATTCGGCGATTGCACCAGCGCACCACGCAACGGCATGATCTCAGGCTGCTATCCCCTGGACGACTTCTACCGCTGTCTCCCCCAAGCCGCCACCCTCCGCGCTATCAAGAAGGCTGAGTCAGATACAATG
>JAFSTJ010000045.1 GCA_017450525.1 Victivallales bacterium
ATGGCAAGCAGTGGGAAATCTTCAATAAGTTGTTTGCATCAGTAGGACATTTGATTGTGGTCGGCGACCCGAAACAGGCAATCTATGGTTTCCGAGGAGCGGATTTGGCGACCTATCTTAAGGCAAAGAATGAACTATTACATAATGATGGGCAATTTGAACAACTGAATAAAATGTACAGATCCACAAGGGAAATGGTGGATGATTTCAACACCATTTTCAAGACTGGTTGGTTCGATAATATGGAGGAAGGAAGCTACTCTATTAAATATGAGGAAGTGCATTTCCCTAATGAAAATCCACCAGAAAAGGTAAGTGGCTTCAATTACCCAACGGATGAAAAAGCAGTTGAGCTTCTGGAGGCAGGTTCTGGTCTCAAGGAGTTTCTCGAAAATGCCGCGAATGAGATGATACGTTTGAATAGGAATACTGCCAATGTGTATACGGTTCCTATTCATGATAGGGAGGGGAAGCTGCAGATGATGCCGCTGATGAATTGGAATGATATGTGCGTTCTGGTTCGAAGCCATGCTGACAGCATATTGGCTCGCGATACCTTGATTGAGAAGGGTATTCCCTGCCGCATTTACAAAGAACCAGGTGCCTTTGATGATGTGGAGGCGGAAAGCATTCTCGCTCTATTTGACTATCTTTCCCAAGCAAGAAGCCTGGGCAATCTATCGGCTCTTCTGTTGACGCCGCTTTGGGATGTGAAGCCTGAAATGCTTGAGCAACGCCTAAAAACAGGCGATGCTGGTTTTGACCGCCTGTGCAGGAAATGGCGCAATTACGCCCAAAAACGGGATTGGAAGCACCTATTTGAATCTGTGATAAAGAATACGAAGATTCAACAGAATGCCTCTGGCTATCGCCAGATTTTCGATGTTCTGCTTACGCAGTATGGCCATGCGCAGTCGCTAAGTGAATTGGCAACAGCATTGAGGCAGTTGAAATCTGGCGATGAAGTTGCTGGCGAGAATGGAACATATCGCAATCGCACAAGTGAAGACCCCGCAGTCCAGATCATGACCATGCATGCGGCAAAGGGGCTTGAGGCCAATGCTGTTTTTGTCGCAGCAGGCTTTTCTGGAAAAGCAATGGACGGAGAATCAAAGCGCCTATTTTATGTTGCCTTGACACGAGCGGTGTTTAAATTATATCTTCCTTGGTCGAACAATATTCCAGATGGAGGTCTTGGCAATAATAATTCAGCCCTTCAAAATTACCTTGGAACCGCACTAAAGAAATTGCTTGAAGGTGGCGACCGTATGCGAAATACAGTGGAGCAAGAAATTGTTCCATCGGGCTGCGGTTCCCAAAGCAGTAATGATGACAAGAAAGCTGTGCCGCCGTCCCGTGGCATGAAAGGATGGCGTTTCAAGTGGGATTCATTCTCGTCGTTGTGTCATCATAAAAAGACGACTGCCCCCAATGTGCTTGACGCTAGCACATTGGGAGACGAACCACAAGACAATGAAGTTCCAGAACTATACATTCCAAAGCAGGAGTCTTTGGTTTCAAAAGGGAATGTATCTGGTACGGTCTTCCATGAAGTGATGGAGAAGCTCTGCGCTAATGACGGTACTGGAGATTGCATCGGCTTCGAGATAGGAAAGACGGATGATTTCAATACCTTGATTGATGAAAAAGACGGAAGGAAGTCTCCACTTCTCGAGATTGTTCGGCGAAGACTTGCGGCAAATGGCGTACCGAACCGCTTGGGAAAGAAAGAAGGAGAATCGACAGCTGTCTCGCTTGCGCGAATGGCTTGGAATGCGCTAAGGACGGAACTTATTTTCAATGGCGACAAATTCAGGCTTTGTGACATTGAACTGAAAGACCGCAAGGCGGAAGTCAACTTTGTCATAGACGAATCACTGCTGCTTGGCAACTGCAAAGACCGCGAAGGTGCGCTCAATGGAGATATCGACTTGCTGCTTCGGCATAACAATGCTTATTACATTATTGACTGGAAGACAAATTCTCTTGACGACTATAAACCTGAAACTGTTAAACAGGCAATGGACGATGTTGGCTACCACTGGCAGTACAGCATCTACATTTTGGCTGCAGAGAAATGGCTCGACGCGAAGGTCAATGGCGCAGCCTATCTCTTCGTTCGTGGAGGCGAATTCGCGGACAATGCTCCTTCGGGCATATTCCTCCATTCAATGAACGATGACGAACGAGATAATTTTGCAAAGAAGCTTGCAGAAAGGCTTGCCGAAAGCGATTTGGAAGAAAGAAATGAAGAGCAGGAGGAACTGTAATGACTATCTACGAAAAAAACATATCACTGTTGAAGGCATTCGGGATTCCTGCTGACGATGGAGACAAGGCCGAAAAGATTCGCGGAATTCTAGCACGACTTCTCGCTGGCCGCTCGTTGCGGCTCGCAGATATGCAGACGGCACGGGACATTGCTGAACTGTCGAAAATCAATAGACCTGAAGTATATCTCTTTTTGGCGGCGATGTTTATTTCCATGAACAAGGGCAACGCATTCATGAAGGATGGCTCCGAACTCGCTCTGCTGGTAAATGGTGCTTATCTGGAGGAGCCTTACCAAATGGGATTTCCTGAAACAAATGAAGAGTATGAGGCATCATTAAAGGAACTATATTCCAATCACTCTGATGATGCGTGGAAGGACGCACTTACGAAGGATGTGATTGTTCACCAGGATAACCGTTGGTTCTTTCAGCGTGGCAAAGAAGCAGTTAAAAGCCTCAATCAGCTTTTGAACAAACTCAAGGAGGCACAAACTTTTCAGGAGATTCCTGAAGAGATTCTTACCAGGGCAACTAGATTTAGCTTCGAGTTGAATGACGAACAAAAGGCTGCTGTGAAAGCGGCAACGTCACAGCGTTTTACCATCATCACAGGAGGCCCTGGCACAGGAAAAACCACAACGGTTTGCGCAATTCTGCGTGCATTGCTTTCAGTCAATACCGAATGGACTGAAGAGGATATTGCCCTGGCTGCCCCGACTGGAAGAGCGGCACAGCGTATGCAGGAGGCTATTCTTGACCAGTGCAACGGACTGGCAAACGAACGCATCTGCGAAATAGCAAAGAAATTGGAAGGCTCAACCATACATCGTTTGCTTGGAGGATATGCTCCGAACTGGGCGCATGATGAAAAGCATCCTCTAGGGAAAAAGGTCGTGATTGTCGATGAAACCTCTATGGCCGACATGTATCTAATGCAGGCTCTTTTGAGGGCCTTGCCTCAAGACGCACAATTGATTCTGCTAGGCGATGCCGACCAGTTGCCCTCCGTTGATTCCGGTGCCGTGCTCGGCGACCTTACCCAAATCGGGCTGAACGAGGACATCGTCAAACGACTGAAAGTCTGCGAACGAAACAAGGGTGAAATCTCCGATATTTCACAGGCAATCAATCAATTGAGTGGAGATGACAATGCAGTTCAAGTTCAAACGCTGGTAGATGGCTTAACAAAAATCAAAGTCGAAGAGCTGTCTTGTTCCCCCAAGAGCGAAGAAAAACAGAGCGTATTTCGTTGGTACGTACCTTCACCAGAAATCAAGAAGGCAGAAATAATGGAATTATATTCCAAGTGGATGTCAGGTAATAGTCTCGCTGATTTGGCGAAGAATATGCCCAAAAACAATCCCGCTTTGGCAGGCACAAAATCCAGGGAATCGGAAGAGTTGTTCAGGGAATTAAACTCTCGCAGAATACTGACGCTCGTTCGTGAGGGATGGTACGGAGTAAAGGAAGCGAACAATTATCTCCTCAAGCAGGCAAAGGGCGCCAATAAGTCCATTGATTATCTGTCACTCGTCGGTGTGCCAATTATGGTGACCAAGAACTCTAATGAATGGGGGCTTTTCAATGGCGACGTGGGGATAACTGTACACGGCCCATACGGAATGGTGGTTCTATTCCCGCGTGGCGAAAAGACAATTGTCTGCCCTGTATCACTTTTGCCAGAACATGAACTTGCATACGCCATGACTGTACATAAGAGCCAGGGTTCTGAATTCGACAATGTGCTGCTTGTTCTGCCAAATGACGAGAAGCATCCACTTCTTAACCGCCAAATCATTTACACTGGCATTACACGTGCGAAAAAACTCGCAGTAATCGTTGGAATGGAAAATGTATTGAAGATTGCCCTAAGTCAAAAACTTGAGCGGAATACTGGAATAGAATTAGAGTAAAGATGCTGACCAATTATGAACTCTCACAGGACAGACAAATAACTGCAACCCTAAGAACGTTAAATGATAAAGGAGAAGTCTAGGAATAACAGCGTATCCCAAATATGAATCAATTCATATCCAATCACGAAATATACGACAAGGTCATCTGCGCCCTCGTCCCGCAGGCAAAAAATCGCCTCTGGATTGCCACGGCAGACATAAAGGATATGTATGTCGCCTCACCTGGCAGCGGAGAAATGATTCCTTTCCTGGGACTGCTGGACCAGCTTCTTGCACAGGGAGTGGACATACGCCTAATCCATGCAAAGGAGCCAGGTCCCAACTTCCGCCAGGATTTTGACCGCTATCCACGCCTCTGGAAACAGATGGAGCGCATCATTTGCCCTCGTGTCCATTTTAAGTGCATCATCGCCGACGGCAGAAAGGCATACTTCGGCAGCGCAAACCTGACTGGCGCAGGACTGGGTGCAAAAAGCGACAACCGACGTAACTTCGAAAATGGTGTTTTGACCGATGATCCCTCCTTGGTGGAGCCACTCTGCGAGCAGTTCGATGCAGTATGGCGCGGGGCCTGCTGCGCCAAATGCACACGCAAGGCATTCTGCGGCGATGGCCCTGTCAATGCATGACAGCAAAGCCAGCTCTGCAATGCTCCGCCCCTTGTCGCTCGGTGTCATGCAATTATCTCATACGCTATTTTCCCCGTATGGTAATAGAACAAAAGAAAAATAGAAAATGACGGAATATTCGACAGATGAGACATTTTTAATCGAGGTTGGTTCGGAATATGTGACAGCATCCGAACCTTATGTGATAAAGGCAATGCCAGTCACATTTGCCAGCAAACTTAACGGCATAAAGAAACTCGTCGTTGGCAAGGGAATTGTTGAAATCGCAGAAAACTCCTTTGCTCGCTGTGTAAGTTTACGTGAAGTGGAATTGCCCGATAGCCTCGAAATCATCGGCAATGCCGCGTTCGCGCACTGCTCCAATCTGGTCAAGATCGCCATTTCCCATGGTGTCAAGAAAATCGGCGCAGATGCATTTAAATGCTGCTTTCGCCTGACCAATGTCTGCATCCCAGGAAGTGCCTTGACTATAGGCGCCAATGCATTTGAAGACTGCATTAACCTGCGCTGCATAAGCCTGCTTGACGGCGTTGAGGTAATCGGCCAAGAGGCGTTCAAAGGCTGCACAAACCTGTCTGACTTTGCCATTCCAGACAGCATCACGGAAATCAAAAAGGGCGCATTCGAGCACTGCAAGTGCCTGGAAAATCTTGCCATCCCCAATGGCGTAACGGAAATCAGCGAAAATGCTTTCTATGGATGCACTGGTCTTAAAAGCATTGTCATTCCTGAAAGTGTCAGTAAAATCTGTTCATACGCATTCCAGGGCTGCGTGAACTTGCCCGCCATTGTCATTCCCCAAAGTGTCACGACAATCAGCGCTGAGGCATTCAAGGACTGCAAAAGTCTATCCCACATTGAAATACCCGATGGCGTAACGGAAATTTCTCTGGGTGTATTTGAAGGTTGCGCAGGGCTGACCAGCTTCGAAATACCAAATGGCGTCACTAAAATAGGCATGGCTGCATTCTATGGTTGCACTGCCCTGGCCAGCATCACCATTCCTGAAAGTGTCTGTGAAATCTGGGCTCTTGCATTCACACAATGCCGTAGTTTGACAAGCATCACACTCCCAAGCCATGTAGTGAAAATCGGCGAACACGCATTCGAATATTGCACGGCACTTGACAGCATCATTATCCCCGAGGGAATCACTTGTATCAACGAGGGGACATTCAAGAACTGTACTGCACTCAAGGCAGTTGTCCTTCCAGAAACACTTGAGACTATAGCTCTCAAGGCATTCAAGGCTTGCGAAGCACTGCTATCCATTACTATTCCCAAAGGCGTAAGGAGATTAAAAAACAGCGCATTTGAAAGATGCAAGTCCCTTGCTCACGTCATGCTGCCTCAAAACACAAAATGCGACAGGAATGTATTCAAGGACTGCCCCAATCTGCATAACATCGTCCGCTACTGAACGCTACATTGTGGGACTGGTCAGAAACTCAAGCACCTCATCGCCTATAATCTTAAATATTGCGTTGCTATGACCTATGCCTGGCACAACAACAAGCTGCACATTGCCGCCATTCTCCTTCAGGCAGGCCTCCATTCTCTGGGAATATGACAATGGGACCGTGGGATCCTTGTCCCCATGGTAGATTTTAACGGGAAAACTTGCCAATGCCTTGCCATGGCTCAATGGGGTGGCATCTTTCTTCGCGGCTTCATCGGGATAAAGCACATTGATGACATCACCGTATGACTTCTTGCGCTTTGCCATGCCTGCCACATCAACTGCGCCGTATATGTCGACAATCTTCAATACACGCTCGGGATGCCTGACCGCGAACATCAGCGCAGCCAGTCCTCCCATGGAGGAACCGAACACGGGCATTTTCTGCGGAATGGCAATCCCCACGTCATTCGCCAAATGCCCAAGCGCCTTGTTTGCCAAATCTGTTGCCTCCTTGCTTCCCCAGGAATCACTGCCACAGAAAGGAACTACAATCATATACCCACGGGACAGGAGTTTCCGCCTGAAGCCATCTGCACCCGCAGCATCAATGTTGGTTTTGAGTTGCGAACTTCCCCTTCCGCCGAAAAAGAGCACAACCTTGCCAGAGCGCATGTCGTATGTGGGTGCATACATTACCCTGCACTCGCAGTCGCTGAAGAAATAGCGCCTGTGCACTTCCCAGTCTTTGACAGATATGTCCTCGTAACGCAACTTTTCCTTTGCCCCTTCCTTCTCCACGGCAAAACTCGCCCCCATGAAAAACAACAACAAAACCAAGTATCTAAACGCACATTTCATAACTCTGTCCTTCTTCTCCTACATGAATTAACAATCTCAAATGCCATGCACTATATATGGGACAAATGACTTTTCAAATGGAAGCAAGTCAATTGCGGCAACGTCAATTTGTAAAAGCAACTGCCCATTGTATAATGTGCCATCTTACAAAAAAGGAAAACTAGCAATGATTGACATTAATTCACGCAGGGAATGTTTCTTTGACAGCCAGCTCCTAGACCCGCTATGCACCAGCGCCACCCTCATGCTACACCACCCTCAGTTCAGGGAAACTGTACTTGTACACGATGCCCCATGGGAAGGCGATGGCTGTGACTACCATAACCTTTTCTTCGATGAAGCATGGCATGGGTTGGACGGCAAGCACCCAACTGGCGTTTACCGCATGTACTACCTGGGATGGGAAATGATCAGTGCGGACGGTAAAAGCCACAAAGTCAATGACATCCATGTATGCTATGCAGAAAGCGCAGACGGCATTTCCTGGACAAAGCCCAAACTCGGCATCTGCACATTTAACGGCAACAAAGACAACAATATCATTCTCTGCGGCGAAAGCGTCAACCATCTGCGTTCTGGTGCACATTTCGACAATTTCATGGTTTTTAAGGACGAAAATCCCGCCTGCCAGGAAGAGCAGCGCTACAAGGCAGTGGGCACCTTCGGATTGGGACTGTGGTGCTTCAACAGTCCAGACGGCATACACTTTACGCCAGGATACAAACTCGCAATAGAAGGACGCTTCGATTCACTCAATGTAATTTTCTGGGACAAACTCGCCGCCAAATACCGTGGCTACATCCGTGACTTCCATCCCTCCACCATTCCTGACGCGCAGCCTGTAAGGGACATAAGATACACTGAATCAACTGACTTCGTAAATTGGACGCCGCCAATTCAAATCCAATATGACGACCAGGAAGACATTCCCCTTTACACCAACTGCATCACGCAATACTTCCGCGCACATCACCTGTTCGTGGGTTTCCCGTCAAGATACATCGAACGCAAGGCATGGGACAACAGTTTCGAGGAACTATGCGGCAAGGAAAAACGGCAAAGCCGCATGAAAATACACCCCCGCTATGGTCTTACTGTGACAGACTGCGTATTCATCGCATCAAGGAACGGCACCGATTTCCACCGCTTCGGCGAGGCCTTTATGCGCCCAGAAATCGAAAACGGAAGGAACTGGGTATATGGCGACTGCTATCCCGCCAGAGGCTTCACCATAACAAAATCCCCATTCCAAGGTGCACCAGACGAACTGTCAATGTTCATCTTCACCAACCACTGGATGGGAATACCATCCACACTGGACAGATACACCATACGAATGGATGGATTTGCCTCACTTCACGCGGGCGCAAAAGAGGAGCACGCCACAACAAAACTCTTCACATTCCAAGGCAAGGACCTATTCATAAACTTCGAAACATCCGCCATGGGCTTCATGCAATTCACAATCCGCGACCTGAATGGAAACGAATGTCGCTCATGCGAGGTATTCGGAAACTCCCTTGAAAGAAAAGTGCATTTCGATGGCAACGACCTTGCCTCATTTGCAGGAAAACCCGTGCAAATGCACATCCGCATGCGGGACGCTGACCTATACTCACTGCAATTCAGATAGTAAAACTATATTTTCCCCCACTTGTGTAATTTAAAAGTGGACAGTGGACTGTGGACTGTGGACAGTTGACAGTGGATAGTGGACTGTGGACTGTGGACTGTGGACAGCCACAACTAGTACTGAGTCTTCCAAACGTAGAAGATTTTCGCCC
>JAFSTJ010000531.1 GCA_017450525.1 Victivallales bacterium
GCTTTCAGACAAGAGCTTTGCCAAGGTCAGACTACCTGAATTTCACTATGCAAAGAAAAAGGTCGTCCAGGACAAGTGGTTTGACGAGGAAACGGGAGAGACACTGGGGCCAGAACTGGTGGCGGATGGCAATATGGAAGCTTCTGACAGCAGCACGTGGCGCATGCATTACAAGCCAGCGGTGTTTGAGAAGACCAACCAATTTGCTAAAAATGGCAAGCAATGTTTGCATATTGTATCACAGAATGCAGGAGATGGTGCAGTGCAGATCATTGCACCTTATCGTTGGGACGAACTTTTCAAGGTGCCCTTCAAGCCATTCGAGAAGGATAGGGAATACAGGGTGCAGCTTTGGGTTAAGAACATGAAGCCTGGCACATGGGAGGAAATCAGGTTGCCTGGCACCACGCTCAAGGAGCCGCTGAAGACCGAGGATGCCGAATGGAAGAAGTTCGTGTTCAGAACAAAATGCACAGGCCCCATCGCCACGCCGTACATCGTCATCGGCTATGGCACGAAAACGTCAGACTGCTATGTAGATGACATCTCTATCAGAGAGATTATCAAGGCAGAGGCAAATAAGTGATGTAACTCAGAGGTGCGGAGATTTTAACGCAGAGGCGCAAAGACGCAGAGTTTTTAGAGTTCAGGTTATTGGGGCAGAGGCAGTTGATGTGGGGGGCGATGCGACGCCCACTCAGGTTGCCTTGGCGGGAACAAGCCAAAAGAATTCCTCACTGTTCACTGTGCACTATCAGCGGTGAACGCAGGATGCCTTGTGTTTGCAGGACGTATTCGTAGGAGAAGTGGTTACCTAGTGTCCTATATGAGGCTGGGCCGGAGTAGCGCACACGATGGGACAGGTGCACCGCGCCGCATCCGTTGATGCGTGTGCAGAACAGCTTCAAATCCAGCTTGTGTTCGCCTGGCGCCAATTCGTCTAACCCGAGTGAGAAGGGCGCGAAGGCGATGTCACCCGCGTAGTGACCATCCAATGCAACTTCCACAAGTGCGCCCTTGAATGAAGTGAAGTCAGCTTCGCGTCGTGACTGGCCGATTGACAGTTCGGCCTGCATTTCCGAAAGGCGTGACGGCAGGCGCAGGCAGTATTTGCCCTTTTGCTGTATGGTGAAGGAAGTATGGTATGTAAGATTGCCGCCGTAGAAGGGAAGACCTTGGTTTGCGATGTCACCCCAGTGCAATGAGGGTGCAAGTGTGTCCAGCATGCAGCGGTCCGCTTCAACGGATACGCCGAATGCGCCCAGGATGTAGATGCGTTCCAGACAGGTTTCCGTGTCGTAGTCATAAATCACGGAGAGTGTATGTAGTCCTTGCGACAAGGGGGGGAGTTTGCATTTGCGTAGGCATGGATCTATCCAAAAGCCATTGTCCTCAAATGGAATTGGGATTCCATCTAGAATGATGCTTGCCTTTTGGGGCTGTTCCATTGCCAATTCTGTGGCTGGAACATTGCTGCGGCACTCGATTGCATAACGCAATTCCACCTTGCCTAAATATCGCGGTGCAGTTTGGTGCACCCATGGTTGAACAGAGCGAGCCTGGCGCAATGGCAGGCCGAAATGCATTCTGAGCTTGTTATCAAGCCGCAGTATTTCCTCCGTTGGAAGCCATGGCTCATCGTTGATTTTGCATTCTGGCATGTCCAGCATCAGGGCATTGGGTTCGTCTAGCGTGAATTGCATTTGCCTGCCTGGGACTCGTGTAGCGATCAATGGCTCAAGAAAATCGTTTGCGATGGGGAAGTGGGGCAATGTAATGCCAATACTGGCTGGGGCAGGGGACATGCGCAGTAGAAGATGCCCATGTGGATAGAAGTCGAATGGTATCCGTGTCCAGTCGTCCTTTTGCTCTGCCAGCAAGGGTGTGATTTTGCCGCTGGAAGTATCCATGCTTTCAAGTTGCCACTTGCCTTTGACCAATATTGTTGAGACGGAGGCGTTTCCAGTGCGGCGAGTGTTTGCGATGAAGAGTATGCGTGAGCCATCTTCGCATTCCCTAAGCTGATATAGCAGGTCTTGGGCTGGTGTGCCTGCCGCATCAGGGAAGCCGCTAATGGGTGTGCCATCCGTCTTGTGCGCTGTGATTGCCGATGTTCCTTCTGGACGCAGGAGCACGTTGATTTCGCGCCATGGCTCTAGGATTTCCAGAAGAGCCTGCCTGTTGAAGTCGCATTTTGTGCAGAAGGCAGCCAGTTCAGAGGCGCGTGTGGAGGGCATGGCGTCGCATAGACTTGCGACTTGGCCCGCAAAAATGACAGTACCTCCATTATGGCGGAAATCCTCCAGTGCGGCAAGAGTGCTGCTGCGCAATGTTATGCTGGGTGGCACCAGCACAACCTGGTATTGCATAGCACCCACGCATAGCGCGGAGCCCTCGCAATGCACATTCTGTCCAGGAAGAAGTGCTTCGCACAGCAAATCGAAGTCCAGCAATCCCTTCAATAGCCATTGGAACAGGTTGGCGAAGTCGTCTTCCGCCTGTTGCATCTTGAGGGTGTTTTCTGATTTTGGGCCATATAGCAGCCAATAGGATTCGATGGGATGTATCACAGCGATGCGGCAGATTGCCTTGCCCTGGGATAAAGCCACGTTGAGCCGCGCGAAGTGTTGTGCAATGATATTGTATTTGCCATGCCATGCGGCCTGCGGTCCAATTGGGGATGGATAATCCCGCTTTGCCTCGCCTGCCATTGAGAGCCATGCCAGGTGTGGTACACGCATGTTCACGCCAAGAGCTGCCTGCCAGTCGCCTTGTCCCTTGTGTCCGTAGAAGGGGAAATCCCAGTCGGTGACACCGTCCAGTTCGCTTAGCACCCTTTTCCTGTCGTATTGACGTGCCGCGCTTTGCGCCTGTTTTGCGGTAGATAATTCTTCATCGTCGCACAGAAGGTCTATGCCTGGCATTTGGAATGACCTGTAGCTGCGCATGGCCTCGCCCACGGCGCGGGTCTGGCTTTCAAGACGCGGCTCCAGCATGAGGTGGCCAGTGCTGGCAATGCCGTTTTCCTGGCACCACTTGCCGATGGTGTCTGCGAATGCCTCTGCAAAACGCTCCGCCACATGCTCATGATAGCGGTATCTGTGTGGAGAGTGCTTGCCATCTGGCAGGTCCCAGAATATTTCAGGCAGCGTCGCAAAGAAGTCGGCGTTCCAGCGTTGCATATAGGTTTCGGGGAGATCATCCGTATATGGAATGGAGATGTTTGCCTTGTCCTGGGCGAATACTGGCATTTGCGGGAACACCATCTGTGGCTCGTCCGTGAATATGGCGGGGATCGCATTGCCGAATTCATCCTTGAAGCGTGCCTTGTATTTTTCGTGGGTGGCGTCCAAGAAGGCGCGAATTGCCCTGGGATTAAGCGTGTCCACGTATGGCGTGTCATTGAATCGGGGCAATGGCTCGTTCAGGACACGGTAGCACCAGACCTGTATGAAGCCAGGGCAATCTTGAATTTCACGGGGGCAGTTGCGATATTCCAAAAGTTCGCCTTTGTCATTCTGCTTGAGTAGGTATGATTGCAGGAACAATTCCGCTTCTGGACGCAGAACATCTGGCGTGAAGCGCAGTTCAAGGTAGCGTGCCTGGTATTCCTGGTGGCAAGTAACCATGCCGCCTGCTGTGCCTGATGGCCATCGGTCCTCGTCGTACAGATATGCCAGAATGCCATTCTTCTTCGCCTCGTCTATGCAGTCCGCCACTCTGTCTAGAAATGCCTTTGAAAGATACGGCGTATTAAGGCCAACACGGGGGTGCATAAAGAAGCCACCCATACCCATTTCCTTGAAAATGCGTATCTGCCTGCGCAACTCCTCTTCATTGAGCTTGCAGTTCCATGACCAGAATGGTGCGTCACGGTACTCGGCTCTTGGATTGGCGAATTGTTTAACCAGCATTTAGACTCCTTTTTAAAAAAGTGACCATACGAAGAAATACAATGATACAGTTTGTTCAGATTGCAATATCATAAGGAGGTACTTTGCCACTAACGGTGTATTTTTTCGGTGTCTAGGATTGAGTGACGTTTTTTAGCATTATAATTATATTTTGCCATATTCTCTAATTAGTATTTAGTAAAGAATATTGTGATTGAGGAGGCGGCTGAAATTGCCAGTGTTATTGTGTAGCCTTGTATGAGTTTTGCAAGGGGGATGAGCAGGGGAGGGGAAATGATGCCGAAGATAGGAGCGTAGTCCACAAGTTTATTGGCAAGGGCTGCGTAGAGGAATGCGCTGATTGTTGCCAGTGTACAGGCGCATATTCCAAGAAGCAATGCTTCTGCCAGGATGCTTCGTGCGATGAGGAACTTGCTGGCTCCAAGCAGTCGCATTATGAAAAAGTCTCTTTCCCTGCTGACAATTGATGTGTTTACCGCACATGCCATGGCTATGCCAGCAAGCAGCAACGCCAACAAAGGAATGCGTGCCATCGTGTTGATGACGGAATGTGCGCGTTGAAACAAGGAGGCGTTCAAGCTTTCACGCGTGCTGGTTTGAACGAGAAATGTGTTCAGTCCAGAATCCCAGCGTGTACCACCAGAGAATGCCTGCGTTCCATCGTATGACAACATTCCAAGAAAATCGGCGCAGTCCTTGACGTATGCATCGATTTCATCGTATGTTGCATTGGAATTGAACCAGAAGAATTCATTTTCCTTGGCATTGAAGTCGTATAATACATAATCATAAGGCAGGAAGACCACAGCAGCGGTTCTGGCTTCGCGTATTCTGAGGCCTGA
>JAFSTJ010000046.1 GCA_017450525.1 Victivallales bacterium
GGCGACTACTGCAGGACGATTGCGCCGTTGCCGGCGAATGCGGCGGTCAGGGCGTCGAACACGCTGACGCCGTGCTTCATGCCGGTGCTCAGGTACGACATGACGTCCAGGTAGTCCTGCGCGCCTTCCACCGTGCGGAAGCAGCCGGACACCTTGGTCTTGGTCTTCACGTTGCGGACGTCTCGCTCCGCCTGGTTGTTGTCGAACGGCACGATGAAGTTGTGCAGGAACATGCAGACTGAGTCCTTCAATGACTTCAGACGCTCGATGAGCGATCGTTCCCTGCCCTTTTTCTTCCTCCCGCGCCGCCTGTCCGGCGGGTCGGGCGGCTCCGGGCAGACGGCCTCGGCCTCCTCCAGGATTCTGTCGTATTCCGCGTCGAACTTCAGCCAATAGTATCGGCTGATCTCGTCCGCGCCCCTGTCCATCGTCCTCTCCTTCGCCTTCTTCATGTCCATCAGAAGCGCCTTGAACCTTGTCGGCCACTCATGGTCTGGCTGGAACTCCTCGATCCCCGTCAGCTCCCGGAGCAGGTGCGCGCAGCAGACCGCGTGTCCGGCCAGTTCGTATTTCCAGTATGGCTTCCAGCAGTCATGCACCCCGATGCCGCTGAAGCGGGGAAGGACGCCGTTCCCCTCCATGCCCTCCTGGCCGCGCCTCGCGCTTATGGTCTGGTAGGTGAGGGACTTTGTGGACGAACTGTGCACCCAGACGGTCCTGCCGTTCACGTCCGTCCCCGTCTCGTCGAAGTTGACAACATCCTCGTTGACCAGCATTTCCCTTATGGCGTCAAGCGTGCCGCCGACCTTGGAGGCGCACTGGCTGACCATGGAGGCGACTGTTCCCGTCGACAGCCCCACGCCCATCAGGCTTCCAAGGATCGTGTGGATGCGGCTGACGCTGACTGCGCCGTAGGTGCTGAGCAGGCCGGCCAGCACGGTGACCGAATCGCCGTACTGCACATGTGCGCGGATGTTCCCGGGGAAGGCGGCGGGCTGGACTTCCTCGCCATACGGGCACGCCACCGCCTCCAGCGACTGGTGTTCCGTGACCTTCGTGCCGACGACGACGTTCACCTCGTAGCGCCTTTCGCCGCAGGAGAACACATTCCCCCTCTTGCGGCATTCGGCAAGATGCGGGCATGAAAGGCATTTCGACGGAAGATGCTGCTGCACATCGTCCGGTTCGTGGGGGATGGCCATGTGCGTTCCCGCGTGTCCCGGCTGTCCGCCCGGCTTCAGGCCGCTCCGCTTCCGCCGGCTCTGCGGCCTTGGCTTGTCGAAGCCGTCCTTCGACGGCGGCTGGGAGCTGTTGCGCGAGTTCCGGCCAAGCTGCCGCTGCAGCTCGCGGATGGTCTCCTGAAGCTCGGCGACGGTGGCGTTCTGCGCGTCCAGAGTCTGCCTCAGCTCGGCGACGGTTCCCTTGAGCGTCTCCGTCAGCGCTGTCTGCTCGCGGAGCAGGCAAAGCAGTTCCTCTTTGGAAAGGCTTTCATCAGGCATTGCCGCCGGCACCTCCGGCCAAAGCCAAAATGCGGCGGAGCAGACGCCTCAGGCGCAGTGCCTCACGGCGCATTGCGGCAAGCTCCACCTCGCGGGCCTTCAGTTGCGCCAGGCAGCGCTCGAATCTGACCTTGTGGTCGGTGACACTATCCGCACTGGCTTCCTTGTTCCGTGTCACTTGCCTGCCCACGCCACGGCGGCCCGTGGGGACGATTTCCCCCGTCGCCGGATCGCGCCTCCCAAGCAGCTTCCGCTTCGAGCGGGGCTGCTTCAGCTCCTTGTCCCAGTAGGAATGGGAGTCGTATACGTAGGTGACGCCCCGTTTCCTGTTGTGTACGTCGATGATTGCCATTGCCCGCAACTCCTGTTAGTGACACTTAATATAACGTATCACTATAGATTTGCAAGCATAGTTTTAACTTTTTTCAAAAAAGTGTAACTATTATCGGCTGCCTCGCAAAAACAGAGAGGGATTACGCGGCCAGGAGGGGTTCTGAATAGTTACGTTACATTAATATGTTGTGTCAAAGAATGGAATCAAAATCAGGCTTAAAGCAAGGTGTAATCGGATGGACAAGAAACAAAATTCAGATGTCAAAACAGCTTTTGAACTTCTGAACTATACATTGGTCGAGGAGAGAAAGCGGATTTTCGCGGCGGGTTCCCAGGCGATGGACCGCCAAGATGCGGAGGTGGCGCAGGGCGTCCTGGACTTCGTGAAGAAGCTGGAAGCCTTTCGACAAGATGTCCAGAGCCTAATGGAGCGTTGGGCTGAACTGCAGGCGGCAAATGACATCGCTCCTCAGAAAGTCCAGGAGATAGTCGCCGGTGACGGGAAGCTGTTCACCTCAGCTAGGAAGCACAAGACAGGCTATACACGCAAACTTGAGCACGCACCAGCCCCAAAGAGTGGCTTCGTCGTCACCTTCCCTGACGGCAAGGTTATTGCTGAAAAGAAAGCGGCGGACTGCTTTATCCAGACGATTGGACTGGTAGGCTGCCGCCGCATCCTCCCCCTGAAACTGGTCTTGAACGGCGAGCCACTAATTGCCGAAAGGCCGTCTGGCAAATACAAGTCCGCCTGGCATAAGACCGCCGACGGCTTCTACGTCAGTACCCATAGCTCAACAGAATCCAAGGCGAAATGCCTAGCGCTCATTTCAAAACGACTGAACCTTGGGCTTAAAGTGGAGCTGACACCAGGATTGCCCAAGGAGTTGTAGAGTTTTCATATATGGATATTCGCCGAAGCACTCCTTGTCCATTGAACCTAGGGGAAAGACATTCACAAGGGAAATCACTACATGAATTACGAAGCGTCAACGGTAACGTCTGATAGGGAAGCCATCATAAACGGCATAATAACCAATCTTGACGACAAACGCTATGGGAATCGATTCTGCATTACCCAGGAACTAATTCAAAATGCCGATGATGCAAAAGCAGAACGTCTTCTTATTGGATATGGCCGCCTTCCTAATGGTCCTCATACCCTTTTGGCAGAGGATGGCGTTTTCTTTGTAAATGACGGAAAGCTGACACAAGACGATAGAAAGCACCTCTTCAAGGTTGCCACGAGCAACAAGGCAAGCGACAAAGACAAAATTGGCCATTTCGGCCTTGGAATGAAGAGTGTATTTCATTTATGCGAGGCATTCTTTTTGGTTTTTGAACAGCCAGAGAATAAAAAACAACTTGGTAACGATGCAGATTTTCTAGATCCTTGGTATGATGACCGTGACGCTGATATAACACCATTAATCCGTCGAAAGTGGCATGACGAGTTCACCACAAGCGGCGAAGCCATTTCAAATGCTGTTAGAGCCTACCTTGCCCCATGGGTGAAAGATTGGCCGAGATGGTTCTGCGTCTGGCTGCCTTTACGAAAGCGTTGGATGTATGATGAAAGTTGTCCTCCATTCAAGAATGTTTGCTGGAATCAAGAGGATGTCAAGCAACTTTTCTCTCTGGAACTTTCACCAATCATCGCCGAAATGCTTCCGTTTCTCAAGGTCTTGCGTGAAGTGACCTTGCTAAATGCAATCGATAAAAATATAATGGACAGAATATCTGTTTCTGGAGATAGACGGCTATCGTTAAAAAGTGGCAATCTCGACATGCTGCTTTCACATACATCTAAAACCTTGCCAACTCTGCATGTCATTGGTTCTGAAAAACTTTACGAGCAGGAACAATTTGGTGTCATGATGCGGGACGCTGAATGGCCTCGCTCAACCAAAAGAGACAAGAATGGTGAATTTCTCAAAGAGAAAGTCACTCCGCATACCGCAGTGTATTGGGCAAGAAGCGAGGGTATGAATGGCAATGTCCCAGTGTTTTCAGTAAAACACTGTGTATTCCTTCCATTGACCAGTGAGCGACAAAAATATGTAGAGCAATCGGAATTGCCGTTTGACTTTACTCTTTGCCTACATGCCACGCTTTTTGTAGATGCGGGACGACAGGATTTCTCAGCATCAATTGATGAAACAGCCCCAATTGAAAAACGTTGGAATCACCTCCTTGTCTCCAATGGACTTCTATCCATGATTGTACCTTCCTTTGAACAAGAAGTGGCGACTTGGAATAACGAGGACAATATCACCGAGGCAGTGAAATCATTCAATGTCTTTCTAGACAAGCATGACGAAGTAGTGCCTGAATTGAACTATCGGAGACTCATTACGCAGCAGTATCAATTCCTGAATTGTCTAACAGACAATGGCTGGAAATGGCAGAAGATACCAGCGTCAAAAACCTTTCTCAGCATCCCTTTGACGAGAGACAGCGCTCTACAAAATGTTCTGATCCTGAAGGTGGCAACCCAGGAACTGTTTCTAACCCCAGAAGAGACTCCGGGAATCACATCCGCGAGCACGATTACAATAGATGACGTAATCTTCCGCCGTCTTCGGATCGCAATTGATAACCTTCCACCAATTCATCGGTATTCCGCGAGTTTCATCAGGTGGCTTGGATGCCTGATGTCAATGTACCCGATGGATGCCCAAAGGCAACGGGAACTAATGTCAGTGTTTCTGGACAAAATATCGGCACAGGACTATCTAAAGCATCAGGACGAAATCTATGAATTGATGACGCACTTTTCCGATGCATCGCAGAAGATTCACCTTGCCAAAACAAACTGGGACGAGGACACATTCGGTCTGTGGAAAAAGACTGCCCTGCAGAAGGGCATCCAGATTATCCCCATTCCCTTCTGCTATTCAGAAAAGGAGTTTCCAGAATTGAGAAATGATTCTGGCGAACTTATCCATGTCAGTGAGCATAAGTCAATTTCAGTGGGCGATCTTGAGATCCTTTTTCAATTCATCGCGGGAAAGATGACGAAGGCGGCTGATGACGACAAGCGCCGGGCCTTGTTCAAAAGCATCATATTCACTTATTTGAGACGCTGTCCAGAGGCAGTTCAAAATGAGACGATTCGCCCACTAAAACTATTTGCCTTCATAAATCAGGACAAGGAATGGGAGTTCCTTGCCCTGGAAAGAATAATGGATGCAACTCAGCCCATTTTCCTCAGCGGCGGGGAAACCACCTCCATGCCGAGAATAGCGAAGGCTGCAAACATTGAGTATTACCGTTTTCAGGATACCGATGAGTTCTATACCAGTTTGATGAGGCAATTTGGCCTTGCTCCTTTCTCCATGAAGGAAATAGGGAGATTTTTTCAGGCGGGCAAACTTCCCAAATTGAATTCCGTTGACTCAAGTGTGGAATTGTTCAAGTCACTCCTCAATTCAGACGACCTTTCCAGATATATTGACATTGCAAGATATCTCCTGCTGAATGATCCTGAGCGTTTCCAGAACCGAGATGACTTGTTTATCCTGCCGCATGAAAATTCAATTGAACCCAAGGCAATGGAGTTCTGGGACTTGATGCTGAAATTGTTCTTTGAAAAGACAGGAAATATGCAAACCGCGCTTCCCCTGGAACTGACAAGCTGCCTGACACGAGAAACAGAGGGTGTTTTGAAGATTCATTCCCTGGATAGGGATGAGATATTGCGTCATCTGAAAAATGTCGGGATTGACGAGGCTATGCCTTTCCCGGTGAATCGAAGAACCTGGCAATATCTCGTAGGCTATTTTACGCATTCGGATGTAATATGCTGTCAGGTTGCCATGTCTTTGCCTGTTTATCCCATTCAGGATAATAGGTATGCACCTTTGGATGACATGGTTTTCTTCAATGACGGAAAATGCCGAATGCCTGACATCGCGCTGGCCCTTTACAATCGTTGCGAAATACCCTCCGAAAAGCTTGAGGATTTGTATGAAACCATAGGCACGGAGCTGCCGCTATGGTCATACGAGAGAACCATCAAGTTCTGCGCTGAATATCACAATGATTTTTCAGATGAACAACTTGCCCCCCATATTGAGGAGGCGCTAAAGGATGCCATCAGGCAAGGAATGGAGTTGGATGAAAGTGTCCTAGCCTTCCTTCGCAACCAGAAGTTCCTGGTGTGCAACAATGGAGAGTACACATCTCCAACCCAAATACTGAATCTGCCAGGATTGCCGGAGAATCTCAAAGAAGTCATTCACGGCAGTGGATTGTATCTCTATGAAGATATCCAGATGGAAAGATTCAACAAGAAGGCCTGGAACTGGTTTGAGGAACACCTTCTGCCATCAGAGGATGAGTATCCCAAAAGACTTGGCAGCGCCTTGGCAAGGAACGAAAGTTTTCTCCTTGGTCAGCTTCCTCGCAATAATGATTCCTTAAGGGACGAGATTCCCATTCTATTCAAGGAGAGCGCCGTAGCCAGAGAAATTTTCCCTGCCATTGGTTTTGTTGAACAATTATTGTCAATTCTACCAGATGAGAAACAAGACCATTTTGCAATACAGGCTTTTCTCGCTCCACTTGCAGGCAGGATTTCCTCCGAAAGGATGCTTGACATCTGCAATCGACTGCTGGACCAGGAGAGCAGACGGCCATCGGGACTTTATCTGCTTTATCTTGAGATGCTGGTCAAAGGCGGTGATTTCTCCGATGGCGTCCTGTCACGATTAAAGCTCCCCAATGCAAGAGGAGAGATTCGCCGGGCAAATGAACTTGTCCATTCCGGGAACGGAATTTCCGCATACCAAGTTCTGCATGCCAAATGCGCGAAAATCCTGCCGCATGAGCATCAGGAGAATGGGAAAGACATTTCTGCATTGCTGCCTGAGTTCAGGAATTCCCATAATCTTGAGTTTAGCCATTGGGAAGAAAAGGTGGCGAAGGCCCGTGATGAGATTGACGCCTATTTTGATGGATGGGGTGATGATTTCAACTACCATATAGCCACGCTCGTCATTCTATGCGACGATTCAAAGCCAATGCAGCAATATGTCAAGCAGCGTCGCTGGCCCAATGGGGATGCGGAGAATTTGCGAAGGAAGATCCAAGCACCGGGATTGGATTTTGACTTTGCAAAAAAGTATAAGGGATGCCGCCTGTTTGTCGATATATATGACGGCGGCGGTCGGCAGATGCAGAATCTCCTTGGAACGCCCATCAATGTCAATCTGTCAAAGGTTGATGAAATGGATTCCCTGCTTGTCGGCGACAAATACTATTCCTGCCTGTATGTGGATAGCCCCGTGGCGGGCAGACGCACAGAATGCAAATCTGTCTATCTCTGCCTTAGGCGACTTTCATTGGAAGAACGTCAAGCGATTGGTCAGAAAGGCTTAATGAGGCTGCTTGAGAACACCATAAGGATTCTGATGGAGAAGATGACGGGAAGTCCTTTGGCAGCCGAAAACATTTTTGAAGTCATTAAGAAGACGGAGCTATTAGATTTGGAAATCATACGTGAGGTCATTCTGGATGGTCTTCACTCCTACTTGCCAAGCCTGGGCGTCAAAGGAAGCAGCCTTAATGCCATATTGGACGAATGGCACGATTTGAAAAAACAACTCATACAGGCAAAACAAGGTAAAAACGCCCAGGATAGAGTCGAGGAGCTGGAAGAAAGCATCCAGGCCAAAAAGAAGAAACTCCGCGAAGCCGTGGAGAATGACAAGCAGGCGCAGGAGGATATTCTCCAGGCTGTCATAACCCGTATCACTGAACATTGTGGCTACGATTTTGATTCAATCCCCTTTGAGTTGTTCCAAAATGCGGATGACGCCGCAGCGGAGATGAAGATCGCAAGCCGGGACTTGTCCAGCTATCGGCATTTCGTTGTCAGGCTTGCAAGTGACTCGCTATCGATCCTTCACTTTGGTCGTCCCATCAACAAATCAATAAGCAGAAAATTCGGTGATGAAAATGAACATGGCTTTCAGGACGATTTGGAGAAAATGCTTCAGTTATGGCGTTCTGACAAGGAAATCGGCGAAATAAAGAGAACCGGTAAATTCGGCCTTGGTTTCAAGAGCGTCTATCAATTGACAGACGCTCCGCTGGTTGCCAGCGCCCATCTCCGTTTCCGTATCAAGGGAACCTTGTTCCCAATGTATGCCGACGAAAAAGAACGCCAGTTCCTTGAAGAGCAAATCAACGCCATGAAAATGGAAGGTGCTCTCTCCGCTCCGCTTCCCCAAGAAACATTGTTCTATCTTCCCATTCGCCAGGGCATAAAAGTTCAAAGCTATGGCGAAAAGGCATTAGAGGGGACAATGGTCATGTGCCTTGACGCATTCATAAATTCTGCGGATTTGCTTGTCATTTTCTCGCGTGCCATTAAGTCACTGGACATTGTGGACATGAAAGGAAGATGGAGCATTGATTGTAAAAATAGCAAAAAGAAGTGCGGCATTGAGATAATCCACACACGGGCTGGCCATGACTACGGAGTTATGAGGCTGCCCCAATCAGGCATTGACATTGCGCTTGGCTACGATGCTGAAAAGGACAAGTTCAAGCGCCTTGATGATGACATTGCAACAATCTGGATAACCGAGCCCACAAAGGAGTGCTATCACCTTGGCTTTGCCGTCAATGGTAATTTTGCCGTGGACATCGGACGCAATTCGCTGATGGCGACCAACAAGCACAATGAGAAGCTGTCAAAGGAGGCCGGTGACGAGTTATACAAGTTCCTCAAAGAGCAGCACGACCATTCTCCATTCAGCAGCTATTGGCTGCGTTCATTATGGGAATGCTTCACAGGCGGCGAGAACAGCGGTCAGTGGAGAGTCAGAAACACCGCTGGCGTCGGCATGCATTTGCCGGGCATAATCTGGGGAACAAGGGAAAAGCCGTCTGGATATGGCAAGTTTATCCAGGATTACCCATCCGTGCCAACCTATCTTGGCAGGGGAACTGACAGTTTCCTGAAACTTCGGGATTGCAAATACTATTGCGAGGAAGAGCTGATGAACGAGGAGAATTGGCGGCTCTTTGCGCCATTCTCAAAAAAGCATTTCGAGGCGACCGTCAGCCACAGGACATTCGAGGCACTCTCCAATATCCTGAACGTCCAGCTTGTGGAGATTACAGGAAAGATGATTCTGGAATCCTGGCTTCAGGAGCATTCGTTGTTGTCACCAAAGCTTATCAATGGTCATCCTTGGGAAGAAATCATTAACTATTGTGAACGCAAGGGATATCTGAAGGATGTCGGTTCGATGCTCTCAAGGAGTCATTTCCTCAGCATGAGAAAAACCTCGGTCTCAGCGCGTGAACTCATTTCGCGTGATTCCGGCAACAACAGGGAGTACGAGACGCTTTTGAGGTTCGCCGATGAAGCTTCAATTCTATCAGATGAATACGATGAACATGCACATCGTCTGTTTGAATTGGCTAATTCACATGAACAACGATTCTCCATAGAGCGTATTGCTGATTGGGCATTAAACGCCAATGGCGACGATGCAATCAAGGCCGTATGCAATTATCTGGTGATCGGCAAATACAGTTATGAACTTGCGATGCGACTTAAGCACGAAAAGAATTTGAATGCTGAAATTGACAAGGCTGTTATGATGCGTTTGGGGACGATGACAATTGATTCAGGAAAATCAGATGATGCGGCTTCCGCCCAGAGAGAGGATTCTTCGCAAGGAACATCGTCCCAGCTTGACAACCTGCAGAAAAAAGGCATCATCACGGATGAAGCCGATGCTCCTGGCGAGGGTCCCGAGGAAAGAGAATCGGCAATGTCGCAGTCCGATCTGGATTGGCTACTGGACAATTGGGCTAATTACAGACAGGAAATTGTAACTAAATACAATCGTGACAATTATGGCACTCCATACGAGGATTTGCCACCATATCCTTTGAAGCTGGAGCATGATGATGTATCCGCGCGTCAACGGTGGATGGAACTTTTCATTCTAGCGATGTGCCGGAAAATAGGAAGGCAGATGGATTTCCAGCATTCAGGTTTCATCCAAAAATGCCGCAATCTTCATTGGATGGAAGTCTTTTCCTCACCAGATGAACCAATTGAAAGCAAATCTGAAAAATGGATTGGCATTCTTGACAGTTGCTTTGACAAATATAGGGAACCAGAGACATATAGTCACTGGATGCAATTCTTCCCATGGATTTACCAGTGTAACAAATACCTTGACAAATATGTCAGCCTGTTCAGCAGGATGAACCGCAATTCATTTGTCCCACAAAAGATTGATGACATATTCAGCCCATCTTCAAGCGAAATGTGGAGCAGCGCAAATGTACGCGTGCCACCAATGAAATATGCGCTTGGGCATCTTGGCCCCCACTGGATAATCAGGGAATTGATTCGTTCAGGGACATTGACCAATGTCACCCTTCATCCATTCTGCTTTGTCCCATCCAAGTCAGTCAAGCGTCTGTTTGACAGTGATGACATGACAAGTCAACAAATCTATGAAAGGCTGGGTGGCGAGACATTTGACCTTCAATTCGACATTGCCTTCAAGGCGCTGGACCGCAAGGATTCGTGATTATGACGGATAGCTTCCCCATCAATTCCAAAGTTCGCCATTCCAAACTTGGCACTGGCATCGTTTTGGCCGTCTTGCCTGGAGAGGCCGGAGTCATCGTTCGTTTTGGCAATGACATTGAAAACTGCCCTCCGACAACTCTGGTGGGCATCCTGGATCCATTTGATGAACTTGCGCAGGGGAAAAGCGCGTCTGCCCTGAAAACAGTTGTGCATTTCCAGGCGACGTGCATCAAATCGGCAAACGACAAGTGGGGTGTCTTCAATTGCTCCAAAATAGACCTTCTGCCCCATCAGCTGTGGGTTTGCAGGGAAGCCAGAAAACGGAAGCCGTGCCGGCTGATGGTTGCGGATGACGTTGGCCTTGGAAAGACAATTGAGGCGGGCATCACCCTTGCGTCGTATTTGGCGGACAATTCCCATTGCCGTATTCTGGTTCTTACGCCGGCTGCCTTGAAATACCAGTGGCAGGAGCGCTTGGGAGGCATGTTTGACATAAACATGTCAGTGTATGAAAGCGTCAACGACAAAGATGGACAGGCGTATTGGAAAACCGTGCAGAATGTCATCGCGTCCTACAACACCCTGTCTTTGGATCACAAGGGACGCATTCAGAGGCTGCTTGCCGCTGAGCCGTGGGATCTTGTCATCGTCGACGAGGCTCACCACCTCAACTATGACGAACATCAGGGAAAGACATTGGGGTATGAGCTGATTGAGAACATGTTGAAGAAAAACCGGATCAAGGACATGATATTCTTTACAGGGACCCCGCATCGCGGGAAGAATTTCGGATTCCTTGCGCTTATGCACCTGCTTTGCCCCAAATTCAACCCTCAAATCCCCCAATATGAACAACTGGATTTATTGCGGGATTATATGATACGCAACAACAAATACACTATCACCGACCTGCATGGGCAACGGCTTTTCCAGCCGCCGGAAGTTTCCTCAAGAACATACAGCTACTCGCCTGCGGAGACAATCTTCTATGAACGCCTGACGGCGTTTATCAAGGAGGGGTTTCTATATGCCGACAGCCAGTCTCTGTCAGTAGGTCGCTCGGTCTCCCTTGTGCTGATATGCATGCAGAAGCTTGCCTCAAGTTCAGTGGCCGCCATCAAGGGTGCGATTTCCAGACGATTGGGAATGCAGGAAACCAATATGTCAAGGGCGGCGGAACTGCAAAGAATCTACGAGGATTTCATGGCGGACAACAACGCTTCGAGGAACGAGGATGAGATTGCTCGCCTGGAAGCGCAAATGGTGGAGGTCACCCATGAAATCCGGCTGATTGAAAATGAGACTCCAGCACTGAAGGAATTGCTGAAATTGGCCGATGATGTCACCTCGGAAACAAAGATTGACACGATCCTGCACGATATACGAGAGCATTTCAGCGACAACCTGATTCTTTTCTTCACGGAATACAAGGCAACGCAGCGGCTTCTGCTTGAGTCGCTTATGCGCGAATATGGCGCTGATTCCGTGACATTCATCAATGGCGATTCAGCATTGGCGAATGTGGCCTTCCCTGATGGCTCAATCAGGAACATCCAGTCGGATCGCGTCCAGGCGGCCAGACGATTCAACAACGCCGAGGTGCGTTTTCTCATTGCCACTGAGGCAGCCGGCGAAGGAATTGACTTGCAGGAGAATTGCCATGTGATGTTCCATGTCGATTTGCCTTGGAATCCCATGCGTCTTCATCAGCGCGTGGGGCGCCTGAACCGATATGGGCAAAAGGAGAAGGTAATTGTCCATAGTTTCAGGAATCCAGACACGGTTGAATCACGGATTTGGGATAAACTCAACCTGAAAATCAGCCAAATCAACGAGGCTTTTGGGGCTGTCATGGAGGAGCACGAGGACATGTTCATGCTCGTGCTTGGAATGACCCCACCCGGACTTTTCAATAATCTGTTCGGTGCTGCCCAGGCCAATCTTGGAAAGGATTCCCTGAACTCCTGGTTTGACAAGGCCACGGCTAGATTCGGGGAGAAGGATGTGATTGAGACAGTCAGGGAAATCATGGGCAACATCTCAAGATTCGACTATCATGAGACATCACGGATACTCCCCCAAGTCGATTTGCCGGACTTGAAGCGCTTCTTCCAGAACATCCTCGAATACAATAATCACAAGAGACTGATGAGCAAGGACGGAGTCTATCGCTTCAACACGCCTGAAAAATGGCTGGAAGACTACAAAGTCGAAGACAGCTATGACAATTTTGTGTTTTCACGCAATGCGGAGAAGAACCAATGCATCGTGGGCGTGGGAAATGCAGCGTTCAATCAGGGGCTACAGCAGGCTCTCCAATTGAACGCTCAAACCGCAGTTGTCCCGAATCTGCCATATGCGCTGCTCATCTATTCCGCACGGGAACAGCATACTGATGGGACTGGCGAAAAGCTTTTGGCTTACTATGGATGCGGCGTCGACAACAATGGCGAGATAAAGGAGGTTCTCACTGACTGGCAACTGCTCCGTGCGCTCAATGAAATCCCGTTTTCAGCATTGACCTCTCAAGTTTTTCAAGCGGCTTCACGCAAATGCCTGGATTCCATCAAGGCAGTCGAGCAGGTCATACAGGCAAGAATAATCGAATTGATGTCGCAGGAGATATATCGTCCTGAAACGCCTGTCTTGACTTTGGAGGGGATTCTAATGCCTGTGTAATAATCGCCAACCCAATACATGGAATCATCTCAAATCTAATCAAAGAAACGGGAAACGAATAGTCTTAAATGAAACGAAGACAAGAATCCATTGGAGAAATCAATGAACAAATACAGCATTGAACACAAGACCATAGACAATGTTCTTGGTTACATCAATGACAAGACCATCTCGATTCCAGAGATGCAACGTCCTTTTGTCTGGAAAAACACCCAAGTGCGAGACTTGATTGACTCACTATACGAGGGGTATCCAGTTGGCTACCTTGTCATTTGGCAGAACCCGGATGTGAGGGATAAAACGACAGGCGAACTGTCTGTAGGGAAACAAATACTCATTGACGGACAACAGCGTGTGACGGCACTGATGGCAGCCATTTGCGGACAAAAAGTGCTAGATGACGATTTTGAGGAAAAGAATATCACGATAGCGTTCAATCCATTCCCAGCTGAAGGGGAGAATCACTTTGAGGTCAAGACTGCGGCTACGGACAAGGACAAGCGCTGGATTCCCGACATTTCCGTGCTGTTCCACCCTGAGTTCAGCAGTTGGGGTTTTGTGAATCGTTTTCATGAACTGAATCCTCAATACAGCCACGATGCCATCGACAAGGCCATCAAGGCGGTCATCGCCATTCGAAATCAGCAGATAGGCGTCATCATTCTGAATAAGGACTTGAGCATTGACGTAGTGACGGAGATTTTCATCCGTATCAATTCCAAAGGAACGACCCTGAATCAGGCTGACTTCGTGATGTCAACAATTGCAGCCGATGAGAAATATGGCGGCAATTTGCTTCGCAAAAGCATTGATTATTTCTGTCATCTTGTGGCAAATGCCAATTTCCTGTCTCAGATGGACAAAGACACTAGTTTCAAGGAAAGTGAGTTCTATAAACATATCCAGTGGGTCGCGCAAATCAACGCTTCCATTTACAACCCGACCTTTGACGATGTGATTCGCGTGGCATTCACATCACAGTATGACCGCGGTAAACTTGCCAACCTTGTTGACCTGCTTCATGGCCGCAACTTCAAGACCCAGACCTATGAAGACGTCATCATTGAGGAATCATTCGCCAAGTTTACCGAGGGAGTCAAGGCCGTCCAGAATCAGTATAACATGACCCAGTTTCAGGAGGCTCTCAAATCCGCAGGCTTTATCAAGGAGGATATGCTGCGTAGCCGAATGGCGATTGACTTTGCGTATGCGCTGTTTTTGCGTCTCCGCAATGACGCATCAGTGGAAAAGACCAAGATTCCGCACTATGTGGCCAAATGGTACGCATTGTCGGTTCTCACAGGACGCTATACTGGCTCTCCCGAAACGGCAATGGACAAAGACTTGCGCAACATAAAGGAGAAGGGATTCCAGCAATACCTTGAGGAGACGCAGGCAAACATTTCAGACACGTTCTGGGACATTACTGCCCCACAACAATTGCAGAGTTCCTCTACAACCTCCCCGATGTTCCTCTGTTTCCTGGCTGCACAGTGCAAGGCCAGCGATGATGCCTTTTTGGCTTCTGGGGGAAAAGTGCGTGACCTTCTGGAATCAGGAGATGTTCATCATCTATTTCCCAAGGAGTATCTCAAGAAAGCTGGCATAGATGACAAGAACCGCTACAATCAGGTTGCAAATTATGCCTTGCTGACAAAAGCCGTGAACATTTCCATTGGGAAAAAAGCCCCTGCAGTCTATATGCAGGAAATTCTGGGATCCTTGCGTGCAGGGCAGGCTTCAGCATACACCAATCTGACAGCCATAGATGCATTGCAAGAAAACCTGAAGGCCAATTGCATTCCCGATGGCTTTGCGGAAATGGATTGCTCGGACTATGATTGTTTCCTAGATTGCAGACGTAAATTGATGGCTGCGCGAATCCGCAGTTGGTTTGACAATTTATAATTGAACTGGCAGGTATGCGAAAGAGGAGCCAGATGCTGACTAACTCCGCTCACTCTTACCAACCATACGCCTCAGGATGGCGGCAACAAGGCAGATGGCCATCTGGATGTTGATGGGGAACTTGCGAAGATGCCTATAGGAATCAGAACGATGGGAAGAATTGCAGGACATGAATGCTCCTTGGTTGAAATGTTCTTGGATGCCCGATTGGACACCGTCAATGATTTGCCATTGCTTTAGACAAAAGCAAGTCGAAATCACACAGAAAGAAAATAATGGCCAACATCACCTGAAACCATTCATCAGAATCTGGCCTAAAAGGTCGGGATAAAAGGTCGGGATAAAAGGTCGGGATAAAAGGTCGGGATAAAAGGTCGGGATAAAAGGTCGGGATAAAAGGTCGGGATAAAAGGTCGGGATAAAAGGTCGGGATAAAAGGTCGGGA